>JAJYZK010000406.1 GCA_021799945.1 Acidobacteriota bacterium | reverse complement strand
CTGCTCGCCCCTCCCGGCCTTGCCACCCGGCCGACGAGCGACCGGCTGCGGGAGAGCCTTTTCAGCATCCTTGCCCCGCAGATCGCGGGGGCGGCATTCGTAGATTGCTACGCGGGTTCCGGCGCGGTCGGAATCGAGGCCCTGAGCCGCGGGGCGCGCCAGGTGACCTTTATCGAGAACGCTCCCGCGGCGCTTGCCGCTCTGCGGGCGAACCTCGCCGCACTGGGAATCAAAGAAGGCTTCCACATTGAGGCCGCCGGCGTCCCCGCCGTTTTCAGCCGGCTCACGCAACCATGTCAGATCCTGTTTCTCGATCCGCCCTACGATCAGGCGTACGCCTACGAGCGGGTCTTCGAGGCGCCGCCCGTACAAGTGGGGCCGCTGCTGGACTCCGGCGGCATCGTGATCGCGGAACATCGGCGCAAACAGCCTTTGCGCCAGCGCTACGGCCAGCTTGAGCGTTACCGGGTGCTCGAGCAAGGGGATGCCGCTCTCAGCTTCTATCAGTTGGCGAAGCGACCGGCGTCCGCGCCTGCGGCCGATAGGCCTTGACGGCCACCCATGCCGTGCGCTTGCCCAACGCGCATCGTTCGGCTGTCTCGGCCATCGTCGCGCCGCCAAGAGAAAGCGCGATCAATTCCCGCTCCCGCCGCGAAGATAGCCTCCACCGCGGTGCGCGCCAGTCCGCAGGTCCACCTCGAACTCCATCTCCCGATCCGCGCTCAAGTCCCAACCCAGGCCTATGAGGGTGTCGCCGCGTAAGGAGACCAGGCGCAGGCCATCCCAGCTCAGCCGGGCGCTTTGCCATTGCATTCCGTTCCGGCCCCAGGCGATGAGCGAGACAAAGCCGGCGAAGATCAGCAGGCTGTGTCCGGTGACCGGCCAGCTTGCGGTGACCGGCCGAAATTCCAACTGCCGCCAGCGTGTCGGCTCCCCGGTGTCGATCAGATAGGCATAGCCCCCGGATACCGCGCACATCCAGTCCGGATTGGGGCAGGCCCACACGCCGGTCGGCAGATCGGGGCCGGCGAAGCCAAGCGCACAGGTGGCCAGAAAGGGCGGAGATTCGCTGAAGGCGGAGTCTTTCCGGGGCGCCGGCCGCACCAGCACCTCCAGCGCTCCCTGCTCGACCTCCTCCACCCGCGCCGGGTAGACAAAGTGGCGAGCCGGCAGTATCGGCGGCCGGCCGGCCAGTATTTCCGCTCGCCAGCCGTGCGGGAAGCTGGAATCGATGGCCGGCGCCTTCCCTCCGCGCATTCCCCCTCCCTCTTCGGCAGGATTGGGATTTTCTCCCGCCGCGCTTCTCTCCATGCGCTTCCCTCTATGAGCCGCCGGGGAACTGGCGCTCACGCCCCGAAGGAGGACTCCCGAAGCCGGAGCCCTCAGCGGAAATGCTCCCATCCCCCGGCCGGCAGGGCCGCGCGGCGGCCATCGGCGCCGATCAGAAGCACCCTGGAGGAGCGGCCGGCCTTCTTCATGCGGCCGATTGGCCGGACCGGCGCTCCGGCGAGCCGGGCAGGAATCGCCGCCGAGGGCCGGGCCGTAAACAGCAATTCATAATCTTCCCCACCCGAAACCGCATCCTCCAGCGTCGCCCCGGGGGCGATGGGCAGGGAGCGCGCATCGATCTCGGCCGCCAGTCCGCTGGCTTGGCAAAGGTGCGCCAGATCGCTGGATAGCCCATCGCTAAGGTCGATGGCGGCCGTTGCCAACCCGGCCGAGGCAAGCTTGAGCCCCTGCGCGATTCGCGGCTCGGGATACAGGTGAGGATGACCGGCCGCCCCGGGGACCAGGCGCCGGAATCGCCGCGGACTCCGTTCCAGGCTGCGCAGCTCCGCGGCGGCCCCGCCCAGCCAGCCGGTCACGTAGACGGTATCCCCGGCCAGGGCCCCGGAGCGGAGCAGGGAGCGGTGCGCTGGCGCGCTACCTACGAGCACGATGTCGGCGGCGATCAGCGCCGGTCCGCCCACACCCCCAGGCCGCGGCGCGGCCGCCAGATCTCCGCCGGCCAAGGGGCTCCGGAAGCGGTCGGCCAAGGCCAGGAATCCATCGAAAAATCGCTCCATCCACCTGCCGCGAAGCTCGGATGGCAGCGCGAGGGAAAGGAAGCTGGCCTCCGGAACGGCCCCCATGGCCGCCAAGTCGCTCAGCCCTCTTGCCAGGCATCTGTGGCCGACGCTCTCGGCCGGATGCAAATCTCGACGAAAATGTACGTTTTCCAGGCACAAGTCTGTAGTAATCAGGAGCTCTCGCCCAGGGCGAGGTCGCAAAACGGCGCAATCGTCGCCAATGCCCAGGGCCAGAAAGCCCCGCCCGCCACGCTTTTGGGGCTTCCGGGTCGACCCTCCGGCGCGCCGCGCGATGCTGGAAATTAGCTCCAATTCCGATGCAAATTCTCGCTGGACGGGCATTCTGGAAGGATATCCTGCCTTCCGGATATCGCCCGCATCCAACATGATTGATGAGCATGGATGAGTCTTCGTGGGATTGACCCTGTATTCCCCCTCTGGTAGTGTCGAACCTGTCTGACGCACCAGTGGTAATCGGTCGGTACCCTGATTCAAAATTCGGGCGCCATGGGGGCAAGACCCAACCTCGTGCCTCGTGAAGCGAGACAAGCTTGCAAAGACGCTACTATCTGATTTTTGTCGCCAGCGAAGACGACGGCAGCCTGCGCAAAATCCCTGTGCCGCTGCGCTATGTCTATATTTTTGTGGCGGCTGCGATCGTGGGTCTGTGCACCATCACGGGCATGGCGGGCTCCTACAGCCGAATGTTGTTGAAGACGGCGCGCTTCAATCAGGTTCGCTCGGAGCGGGAGACGCTGCGCAAGGATTATCTGCAGATGGAGCAGGTGGCCCAGGAAAAGGACACGCAGGCCGCCTCCCTCGGCTCGCTGGCCAGCGAGGTCAGCGCGCTATATGGATTGCGGCAAATCCGGGCGGGCAAACGCTCCGCCGCTGCCGCCGACCTGGCCCCGGAACTCGCCGGAGGCATCGACAACCGGCAATATGTCGATTCGTTCGAGCAATTTGTAGCGCTTCGAACCGCGGCCTTCTCGGGCGTTGCGGAATTCGGTCTCCGCCTCCCGCAGCGCT
>JAJYZK010000026.1:13124-14870 GCA_021799945.1 Acidobacteriota bacterium | reverse complement strand
GGTTGGGAGACTGAGGAAGACCCGCATGAGTAGGACCATTGGCGTTGTGGTTTCCTCCCGAATCGTGGCTGGCTTGGTGGAAAACAACAAACTGGTAGGCAGTCTTCGCGTGTACCCGGAGGATCCGGAGGATCACGAAGCGCTTCTCGATCATCCCGTCGAAAGTCTGTGCCGGCTGATCCTCGATCAGGCGATGGCCCTCCCGATCGATGGCCCGATCGATGGAATCGGAGTGGCGCTCCCCGGCATCGTCCGTTCGGGAATCGTCGAGGACTCTCCCAATCTGGTTCAGCTCAAGGGCGCCCGGATGGCCGAAGCCCTGACCGAGGTCTTTCAGGCGCAGGGCGTCTCCGCTCCGGTCCGATGCCTGAACGACGCCGACGCGATCGCCGCCGGGGTGGCTGTGGTTCACGATATGCGGAATCGGCTGGTCAGGATCTGGTCGTTGGGCAACGGCATCGGCTTCGGCCGCTTTCCCTATGCGGAAGGAGTGTGGGAAGGCGGCCATATGGTGGTAACCCTGGATCCCAAAGAGACCTACTGCGGCTGCGGCGGACGGGGCCATCTGGAGGGCATCATGGGGTACCGCGCGATGCGCTTGCGCTTTCTGGATATGGAGCCCGAGGAAGTATTCGCGGCGGCAAAACGGGGCGATGCGCGGTGTATGGAGTTCGTTCGCCTCTGGCACCGGGGACTGGCTGCGGCGACGGCGACCTCTATCCACCTGGGAGGACCGGGACCGTTTTACTTCACGGGAAACAGCATCCACTTTCTCGATCTGGGCCTGCTGAAGGAGTATCTGTGGCAGATGGTGAAGATGAGCCCGCTGCAGAACTACATCTTGAACGTGCTCCCCAATAACAGTGACGTCGCCGTAATCGGCGCGGCGGCTTGGGCGCGGCTCTCATTCTGATTTCCTGAAGGCGGCGGCCCAGCGAAAAGGCGCCCGGAGGGCTCCGGAGCGGCGCTCCCGGCGAAGGGATTCAGTAGTAGCTACGCTGGTAGATGCCCGAGATTCGGTCGTGCCAGCCCAGCCGGTCGGAGTCGAACCACGCCCAGGCAAAACCCAGGCCCAGCGGCGCGGCGGAGAGCAGGAGGCTGCCTATGCGGCGCAGAGCGGCTTCCCTCGTCGGATTCTCATCGTCAAACGTGCAGAGGGCGATTTTCGCGTAGCGCATTCCCGGAGTTCCGTGCGAGTACCGAAAAAATAGATACTGATAGAGAGCGAAAAAGGTTATGAGAACCGCAGCGGCTCCCAGCGCCGCGGGCTTTCCCGAGGGAGGATGCGCGGTGCAGGCCGCGAAGACAAGCACGAAGAGCGCAAAGGATCCGAAGACCAGAGCGATATCGACGATCGCGGCCATCAGTCTGTCTTCCAGGGGCGCGACTTTCAGAGGCGGTTGCAGCGCGGTTCGCTCCCGCTCCCGGCTCTCCTGGGAAGCACCCTCGTCCAGCCGGATTGCCGCCCGCTCGTCGGCGTGCGGCTCGATTTGAACCGCGGTGGAGATGGACCCCAGGTCGACCTCGAAGATCCGAAGTTGGGCCCGGTCATGCGCAGCTTCCTCGGAGCTCTCGCGCAGCGGTCCTTCGACCAGCCGGGGGCGCGCCTTGCGGGCGGCCACCAGCTCGCGAGGAAATTCGATGAGATTGGCCTGCAACGGCTGAATCGTGGAGTTCGATGCGTCCTCTCCCGATGCGGGCGACGGCTCCCGTCCGGAATTCGGCGCTGGTTCGGAACCGGAATCG
>JAJYZK010000026.1:3668-13114 GCA_021799945.1 Acidobacteriota bacterium | reverse complement strand
TCGTGCCGCGCGGCTCGCCCCGCGCCCACGCCGCCGGGGGCCCCTCGGATGTCTGAGTCCGGCCAGCGATGCTGAACCCGGCGGAGCGGCGCCGGGACCGGATTCGAAAAGTTGAGCGGACTCGCGAAATGGGCTGTCCAGTTCCCCCCGGCTGGCGGAGTGGCCGGACGACTGCGAGCCACCAGTCGAATCCCGATGACTGGCGGCAGGTTGCTCCTGCCCGGCTGCGGCAACCCCAACCTCCCGTCCGGAGGCGTGCCGGCTGTCGGAAACGGATGCGACTGCGACCGTTGAACCTGCCGCTCTCCACTGCGGGACGGCGCCCCCCGCACCGGCTGCGAGCAGCTCACTGTAGGATGGCGCATTGGCATAACGCTGCGCGACCCTGGCGGCCAGCAGCGCGGCCCGCGTCTCCGGCTTCCGCTCCCGAGCGCCGTTTCCGGCCGGCGCCCTGGACGTGGCCTCCCGCGCAGTGCGCCGCGAACGCGTCGCCGCCAGCCGCTCATTCAGCTCCTGCTTCCACTCGGGCGCCCCATCCGGATCCGGGTGCGTGAGGCGACGGATTGCGAAGTTCGATGATGAAGCGCTCACTTCAGATCCCTCATGCTTGCGGTCTGCCGCGCTGCCCGAAAAAGGGTATTCGGAGCTAGCGCATGCATAGTCGGATTGGAGCCCTTCCATTTATTCGGCCTTGCGGGAGATGCGGAGTCACGGCTTTCGTCATTGGCTTACCTGGCGCGCGACGAGCACGGTTAGCTCATTCGTCCAGAACGGAGGCTCCCTCAAATACCCGGGGAACGGGCCATTTGTTATGCTAACTTCGCCCCCGGTAATGAGAGTCCGCACAGTTTTGTTTATCACAACGTTACTGCTCTGTCATCCGATCGTTCGGCCGCAGACGTTGACCAGGCAGTTTCCTCACCCGGGCCAATCTCCCTCCGCGTTCCGCGGCAGCGCCGAGGATGCGGCCGGCGCCGCGGGGCAATCTTCCTCGTCCTCCGTCTCGTCCTCCGCGAGAAATTCGGCGCCCCCGATTCCCGATGCGCCCGGCATCCCGGTGGCTCGGCTCCTCGACACTTCGCCGCCCACGGATCCGGTGCGTCTCCAATACCGGCGGATGGAAAAGCACGGGGACGTCTTCACCCTGACCGGGGACGTAACCATTGACTACAAAGACTACATTCTCCGCGCCGATAAAATCGTCTTCAACCGCGCAACCGGTGACGCGGAGGCCGAAGGGCACGTGCAGTTGCAAGGCGGCGAGCGCAACGAGTTGATCCTCGCAGACCATGGAACCGTTAACCTCAACCGTCAGACCGGCAAATTCTACGATGTCACGGGCAGCGTCGGGCGGGAGGCGCCTGGAGTCGCCAAGAAGGAGGTCTATGCCACCTCGAATCCCTTCATCATTACCGCTCGGGAGCTGATCAAGAACGGGCCTCAGGACTACGAGGTGATCGACGGCGCCGTTACCTCCTGCGAATTGCCCGACCCGGACTGGCGGATCTTCGCTTCCTCTATTCTCGTGTCGAACGGCAAGGCTCGGGCTCGGAACGGTCTCTTCGATTTGCGCAAAGTTCCAGTTTTATACCTCCCCTACGTCACGCACCCCGTGGATACCGATAGCCGGCAGTCGGGGCTTCTGATCCCCGCTCTCGGAAATTCCTCCATGAAGGGAAATATCGTCGGCGAGTCGGTCTATTGGGCGATTAACCGGAGCACGGACGCTACCGTGGGCCTCCAGTATTTCTCCAATTACGGCTTCTCGCCGAACGCGGAGCTCCGGTATCGCGGAGATGGGGAGGACTTCGTCAGCCTTCATTTCGACGCGCTCTTCGACCAGCGGCATCTGCCGCAGTTTGCCGACCAGGGCGGTCAGGATCTCCGCTTGAAGGAGCGCCACGATTTCGATCCGGATCAGCATACCCGGATCGCGGCCACCGCCGAGTATCTCAGCTCCTACGTTTACCGGGAGGCCTTCGCCGAGTCGTTTTCCCTGGCGGTGGCTTCCGAGGTAACCTCCTCCGCATTCCTCGCGCACCAGGCCGACGGATATTCGGAAGGCATTGACTTCGAGCGATATCAGAACTTCGAAGGAATCACGCAGACGGCCGCCGGCTACCTGACCCCCCAGATCACCATCCTGCATCTCCCCAGTTTGGATTTCGAGACCCTGGATCATCCGGTGGGCTCGTCCCCGCTGCAATGGAGGCTGGAAAGCACGGTGGCCGGCCTGAACCGAAGCGAGCCGAATTTTTCAAGCGGAAACGTGGGACGATTCGATTTTTACCCTCACCTCTCCCTCCCGCTGCACTTCGGCGGTTGGACCGTTCTTTCCGAGGTGGCCGCGCGCGATACCTTTTATACGCAGAGTCAGTCGCCTACCAGCACCACGCCGGTGGTGCATCACGCCAGCGTCGATCGCAAGGATCTGGAGGCCAGCGTCGTGCTGACGCCGCCGGCCGTGATGCGGGACTTCACATCGCACTTTCTGGAAAAGCTGCTTGGAGGCGACCTGCGACACACCATCGAGCCGGAAATAACCTACCGCTACGTAACGGGCATCAATAATTTTCCCTCCATTCCCCGATTCGATTTCACGGATGTCTCCAGCGACACCAGCGAGGTGGAGTATTCCGTGCTGCAAAGGCTGTTTTTCCGGCCGCTCCATCCCAAACCCTGCAAGGGCGTCGACCTGCCGGACCCCATTAACGGCGAAATCTACGTGCCGGCCACCTACGCCGAATGTGCCGGGGACGACAGCGCTTCCATCACCTGGCAGCTGGCCGTCAAGCATTTCTTCGACCCCACGTTCGGAGGCGCCGTCTCCCCGTTCCGCCGCAATGTTCTCTCCTCGACCCTGGACTTCACCGGCGTTGCGTTCCTTTCCGGACCCCTCAACAACTCTCCGCTGATCTCTCGCCTCCAGCTCCGCACCAACAAGTACACGGACTTCGAATGGGACGCGGATTACGACTTCCACGCCGGCCGGATGGACGCCAGCAATATCTTCGCGGATTATTTTCGCCGCGACGACAACCTCTTCGCCAGCGTCGGGTATTCCTGGCTACAGGCGCTCAATCCCACTTTCACTGCAATCTCCTCCTCGCAGGTGACCAAGTACGATCTGCTGCGTCTGCTGATCGGACATGGAGACCCGGCGAAACCCGGCCTGAGCACTGCGGCCACCGCCGGCTACGACCTGGACCAGGATGCCCTGCAATACGGAGGCATCCAGACCTCCTACAATTGGGATTGCTGCGGAATCAACATCGAGTATCGGCGGTTCGCGCTGGGTTCGGTGCGCAACGAAAACCTCTATAGCGTCGCCATCACTCTGGCGGGCGTGGGGGCCGCGGGAAATCTCCGGCACTCCCAGCGGATCTTCTAAATCCAAGGGGCCGGCGAGCCCGTTTTCCCCGGAGCAGCCACGGGGGCGCGCAGGCTGGACATGGGAACGGGAAAGACGGTCTAATGAAGTTTACTGGGGGAAACGCCATCTCATTGTCCCTAAGCCGCGCGTTATTCTGCTGCCTGATCGGTCTAATGACGGCGGGCTGCCGAGCCCAGACCTCTTCGCTGGAAGCGGCCCCCGTGGCTGCGTCTACGGCTGTCTCCCCGGCCGTCTCCGCGCAGGATCGGAAGATCGAGGTTCTCATTCGCTCCCAGTTCAACGTACCGATCAATGTCTCCGTGACCATCGGGCCGACGGCGAACAGCGACATCCCGGGCTATCGCAGCCTGCCCGTCACCTTCTCCAGGGCCGGCAAGGCCAGCACCGTGGGTTTTCTGCTCTCCGACGACGGCAACACCATTGCGCGGCTGGAGAAGTTCGACATCGCCAACAACCCCGCCAACGCCATCCCAACGGAAAACCGGCCGATCCGCGGCAATCCTCAAGCCAAAGTGACGATCATCAGCTTCGATGACCTGGAGTGCCCCTACTGCGCCAGCATGCACGAGGAGCTGTTTCCGGCCGCCGCCGAACACTATCGGGGTCTGGTCAAGTTCGTCTATAAGGATTACCCCCTGACCGATATCCACCCGTGGGCCATGCACGCGGCGGTGGATAGCAACTGTCTGGCGCAGCAAAACGGCGACGCGTATTGGAGCTTCGTTGACTATGTCCATGCGCATCGCGATGCGATCACCGGGGCCGGGCATGATCCGCAGGCCTCTTTCAAGGAGTTGGATCGGATTGCGCGCGAGCAGGGTGAGATCGTAAAGCTGGATTCTTCGAAGCTGGATGCGTGCCTCGCCAAGCAGGACACCAGCGCCATCCGCGCCTCAATGGAGCAGGGCGATAAATTGAACATTACGGGCACCCCGGCGCTTTTTATCGATGGTGAGCGTATCCCCGGCCTGGTCTCCCAGCCGGTGCTCTGGACGGCCATCGACCGCGCCCTGACGGAGGAAGGCGTAACCCCGCCTCCAGAGGACCAGCCGAATAAGCCCGCGCAGCCGGCGACTCCCACTTCCTCATCGCCGCCGGGCAAGTAGGGCTTTCGGGAGGAATTGAGCAGCGTGCCAACAGCCGTCAATCATCATGAACCCAATCCTCTCGCACCGCGTCTCCGGAAGGGCGCGTCTGTGGCTGCCGTTTTCTTTTCGTTGGCTGCCTGCCTGCTTGCGGCCGGCTGTAAGCAGGCATATGGACCGGACGTAGTCGCCATCGTCAACGGTCACCCGATTTACCGCTCGGAAGTGGAGACGCTCTACCGCGATAACCTGGGCGGCAATAAGGAACTTCCCACCCGGGAACAGGCGGACGCCACCCGGCTGGGCATCCTGCGCCAGCTCATTGACGAAGAGATTCTGCAGCAGCGAGCAGCCAAACTGAACCTGGTGGCCAGCGACGAGGAAGTCGACGCCAAGCTGGCGGAGATGAAGGCGCCGTACACCCAAGAGGAGTTCGAACGCCGGTTGCGCGCCTCCTCGCTCACCCTGGCCGCGTTGCGCAGCCAGATTCGCCGCGCTCTTACCTCCGACAAGCTGATGAACAAGGAAGTGATCTCCCGCATCAACATCACCGACGCGGACATCGCCAACTACTACAACGCAAATGAGGCGCAATTCGACTTCATCGAGCCCCGCTACAACATCGCGGAGATCGTCGTGACCCCGCAGCCGGCCAATGCGCCGCAGGGCGTCAACCTGCAGAACAGCAAGGCGAGCAACGACGCAGAGGCGCGGCGCAAGATCGACGAACTGCACAGCCGCCTGGAAAGCGGCGAGGACTTCGCCACGGTGGCCATGAACTTCTCGGAAAATCCCAACGACGCCAGCAACGGCGGAGACATGGGCTTCATCTCCGAATCGAGCCTGCGCGCCGACGCCACCGTATACGCGGTCATTTCCAAGCTGCAGCCCGGGCAGATGTCCGAGGTGGTGCCCTTGATGGCGCCGGGATCGAAAACTCCCGCCGAATATGTCATCTACAAGCTCATTGAAAGGGAGCCCGCCGGCCAGCGCAAACTGACAGATCCCCGCGTGCAGCAGGATATCCGTCAGCAGTTGCGCAACAGCCGGGCCCAATTGCTGCGCGCCGCATACTACGAGACGCTCCGGGATCAGGCCCGCGTCCGAAATTTTCTCGCCGAACAAATCTTCAAGGATGGAGCGCAGTAGCATTTTCGGAATCGCTGTAGACCGAAGCCATGCACTCAAGTGGCTTTTTCAACAAGAAAAAGCCACCCTCTTCGGCTCTCAAAAAGTCTCTATGTATTCCGAAAATGCTCAGTAGGCCCCTTCCGTCATTCGGAATCGCAATCTCGCGCGCCCGCGGAGCGCCTTTTGCCGCGACGCGCCGGTCCATCACGATCCACCATTCGCGCGGAGGGGATCCGCGATATCGAGGCGCGCATGAACCATGAACCTGTGAACGTGAATGGCGGCGATGGGAAGGAAGGATCTCTCCCGATACGCTATGGGATCCTCGGCTTCGGCCTCCACGCCGCCAAGAGGCTGGCCCCGGCATTTGCGCAGGCCAGGCGCTCCGTTCTAGCCGGCCTTTGGCGCCGCGACGCCGCCGAGGCGGCGAAGTCGGCCCGGCAGTTTCACGTTCCCCACACCTTCGCGACGGCCGAAGAGCTTTGCGGCTCCTCGGAGATCGACGCTGTGTTTGTCGCGTCGCCCGACGCCTTCCACCTCCCCCACGTTCTGCTGTCCCTACAAGCGGGCAAGCCGGTGCTTTGCGAAAAGCCCCTGGCCATGAACGTCGCGGAGGTGCAGTCGATGCTGGCGGCCTCCGGCCGCGCGGGCCGCCTGCTGGGAGTCGCGCAAAACTTCCGCTATAACCGCAGCGTTCGGATGATCCGGGAGTGGGTGACGGCGGGGCGCGTGGGCGAGATTGTGCTCGGCCATTCGCAATTCTGCTATAACGCCGAAAAAGCCACCCGAACCTGGATCTACGACGCTCGCATGGCTTGCGGGGGCCCCATCGGCGACGTCGGCGTTCATTGCATCGACACGTTGCGCTTCATCCTGGGAGATGAAGTGCTCGCCGTGACTGCGGTGGGCGTGGGCGATGCGCATTCGGGGCCGATGGAATCCAAGGCGTGCCTCGGCCTGGAGTTCAGCCGCGGCTGCATCGGCGCAGCCACGGTGACGACGCGCTCCTCCTACCGCTCGTTAGTGGAGGTCGTGGGCTCGGAAGGCGTCATCCTCAGCGAGAATGCGCTCACCGTCGAGCATCCGGTTGACGTGGTCCTGCGGGTGGGTGGGCGAGCGGTCGAGACAAGGGAGGTCTCGAATGCAGACTCTTATTCCATGATGCTGGACGCCTTCTCCGCGGCCATCCTGGGTTCCGGCGATGGCTCCGGCGACTTCGCCAGCCCGGGTGAGAACGGCTTGCGGAATCAGTTGGTGTTGGACGCCGCCTATGCCAGCCTCCGCGCGGGCCGCCGGGTATCGGTTCCTCCCATGAGCGCCTGATCGACGGGCTGTTGAGCTGATGCGCGGCGCGGCCGACGGATTCGGGTGCGGACCCGGGGAACCGGAAAACCGCGGAGGAAGCTCGCCGTAAAACGAAAGCGGGCTTTGCCCGAAGGCAAAGCCCGCTGGATAAGACCCGGTGGCGGAAGGCCCGCCAAGCTATTTGTTGTTGTCCATCACAATGCCGCCCGGGGCCTGTTGATTGCGTTTCGCCTCGTTCGCCTTGCGGGTGGCCATCATTTTGTCCAGCCACTCCTGGAAGGTCGCCAGGTCGGCTTTGCGCTGGGCGTCATCCGCACAATCCAGGTCGGCTTTGCGTCGATACAAGAGCCCCAGATAGGACATCGCGTCATCGTACGCGGGCCGCAGATTGATGGCCTGCTGGAGATTCTGGATGCCCTCCGACACCAGATCCTGATTCTTTTCCTGCAGGGCTTGGCAGGCCGCTTTGTCCTTGATCATATCGCCATTGTCCTGCATGCCGAGGCTGTTGCGGGTCTGGATGGCATTCCGATACGCGAGCCGCCAGTCGATGACGCCAATCGTATAGTAGGCGGTCGGGTCCTTGGGGTCGGTCTTCAGCACCTGCAACTGCCATGCCTTCGCGTTGCTGGTGTCGCCGACGTTCAGATAGACCGCCGCAATTCCCTTCAGCGCGTTCAGATCGTGCGGATCCTTAACCAGAACCTGCTTATAGGCCTGGATCGCCAACTGGGCGGTCTTGTTGTTTTCCGGGGTGTTGGCATCCGGAACCACCTGCGAGGCATAGGCGGTGGCCAGGTAGAGCGGGGCCATCTCCAGGGTGGGGTCGAGCCGCTCCGCATTCTGGAAATGATCGATCGCCTCTTCATACCTGGCGTTTTTGTACGCCTGGACACCCTTGATAAGCTGATCCCGAGCCCGCAGCTTGCTGCAACCGGTCGTCATGGCCAGCAGCGTTAGGGTTGCGGCAGCAAAAACCGCCAAGTACGCGCTTCGCTTCATTCTGCTTCTCATCTCCTCACTGGCCAGACTGCGGCAGTCGTCGCGTTCCCCGGTTGGACGGCGTCTAAGTGTAATTCAGCCGCGCTGTGATTGTAATTGGTTTCTTCGTGAAGGCAAGGCCCGGGTGAGAAGCAAAATTCCGGAGCGCCGAAAAAGGGGCTCCGGATCGTAGGTTTCCGAATTGACGGCGGGTACGCTTCGCGGGTTTCACTTGCCATGGGGAAAACAGCCGATCCCGCCAAGCGCATTCCATTTTGCGAGCCTACCCGCCCGGCGGGGCCGGGATGTTCTGTGCCCTGTGTTTCAGGGCGCCGCCTTACTGCCCGGCCGCCACTTTCGGCGTAATCAATCCAATATGGTCTACGCCGGCCTGGTGCCCAATGTCGATGGCGTCGGCGACGACCGCGAAGTCCAGCTCCGGATCGCCTTTGATGAACATCACCTTTTCGGCGCGGGTGGAGAAGATTCCCTCCAGCTTGGATTCCAGGTCGTTATGGAGCACATCCTGGTCGTTGATTTTGTAGCTGGGTTGAGCGCCTGACCGATGCAGGATTTCCACCACAATCGTGCGGTCGTTTTCCTGCTCCTTTTGCGGATTCTTCGGCGGCTGCGGCACCAGGGCGTCCAGTCCGGTCGGAGTGACCGGAACGATCACCATAAAGATAATCAGGAGCACCAGCAATACGTCGATCAGCGGAGTTACGTTGATGTCGGAGGAGAGCCCGCCGCCACCCATCGAGAATGCCATAATTGTTCCTCGTTTCCTTTGGGACCCGCTCAAGTCCTGCCGGACTTGGCGCGGCCCGAATCGGTTTCGGCTCGCCTACTGACCGCCGGTGGGCGACGGGGCCGGAGCGGCTGGCGGCGGCTGGTTCACGTCCTGCCTCCGCTCTGTGAGCAGACCCACCTGGTCAACCCCCGCCGCGCGGCAGTTGTCGATGGCGTCCATTACCGTTCCGTATTGCGCGCGCGCGTCGGAACGCATGAAAATCTGCTTATCGGTCTTGTTCTGTAACAGATCCGAAACCTTCTGGCCCAGGTCGGCCATGGACACTTGATTCTGCCCCAGAAAAATCTTGTCGTCCCGGGTCACAGCCACAACCACGGAATCTTCTTTATCGGCGTCCGGCATAGCTGTGGGGTCGGCCACCTTGGCCAGTTGGACATTCACCTTGTTCTGGAGCATGGGGGTGATCACCATGAAGATGATCAATAGCACCAGCATGACGTCGACCATGGGGGTGACGTTGATGTTGGAGTTAACCTTTGCGCCTTCGTTTCTGACTGCAAGTGCCATGTTTGCGCTCCGTATGCGGCGGCTAGCTGCCGCCGGCCTGATCTCGGCAAAGACTTCCGGGCATGTACATTCTGTTGGGCGAGGAGCCGCTTCAGCGGCCGCGCCGCACCGTCAGGCCCTTTCGGCCCTGCGGGGTTGAGACGGCATCTCCGGCTTCGAACAGGTGCGGAGGCGGTTGCCCGCCTCTGCACTCTCCCCAGGATTCCCGTTGCGATTCGCGCACAATGCCCCG
>JAJYZK010000026.1:0-3658 GCA_021799945.1 Acidobacteriota bacterium | reverse complement strand
GAGTTAGCGGCGGTGGCTTTGCTTGATGAAGTAGTCGAGCAGTTCGCTGGAAGAATTATCCATTTCCACGTCGAAGGCTTCCACCTTGCCCGTGAAATAGTTGAACGTCATCACGGCGGGAATGGCGACCAGCAGCCCGAAGGCGGTGGTGACCAGAGCTTCCGAGATGCCGCCGGCGACCGCCCCGATGCCGGAGGTCTTCTGCGTCGCAATCTGCTGGAAGGCATTCAGGATGCCGACCACTGTGCCGAAGAGGCCGATGAACGGCGCCGTGGATCCGATGGTGGCCAGGCCGCCCAATCCACGCTTCAGCTTCGCATGCACGATCGCCTCGGAGCGCTCCAACGCGCGGCGGCTGGACTCGATCTGGTCCTCGGTGATGGCCCCGCCTCCGCCGAAGTTGCGGAATTCCTGCAGCCCGGCCGTGACGACCTCGGCCAGATGCGATTTTTTGTTGCGGTCGGCAACCTTTACCGCTTCGTCCAGCTTGCCCTCTTTCAGGGCGCCGGCAACTCTCGGGGCAAACTCCCGGGATTGCTTGCGGGCGGCGCTGAAGTAGAGCGCGCGATCGATGATCACGGCCAGCGACCAGATGGACATGATGAACAGGATCAGGACGACCGTTTTGGCCGCATTGCCCATGTTGTGCCACAGATCCATGGGAGAGAAGCCGGGCGTTCCGCCCTGGTCCTGGAACATGTACATGCCCAGCGACGCCGGTTGTGAGACAAGGTGAGTGAGATGCGCGAGAATCACAGAATCGTTCCTCCTAGGGAGTAGCTGCTCTTAAAGACTGAAAACATCCAGATCCTAACATTGGGCCTTTTCGTCCCGGAATGACCCGAAGTGGCCAGAAGGCTTGATTTGGACTACCACCTTACGCCGAGGCGCCTAGCACGCGTGCGTCATTCGCCAAGGTTGAATACTACGTTGACGGTTGTGTCCACTTCAACGGGCTCGCCGTTGAGCAGATACGGTCGGTATCTCCAGGTTCGAACGGCGTCCAGGGCCGCCTGCTGCAGCATGGGCGGACCGCTGACCACCCGGAGGTTGGTGATATTCCCCTCTCTGGAGATCGTGGCCTGCAAGACGACCGTGCCTTGAATGCGCGCGGCGCGGGCGATGGCCGGATACACCGGCTGGGTCCGTTGCAGGATATTGCCGGTCATTACGCCGGAGGAGATGGTTAGCTTCTTCGGGGGGGCCTGCTTGACCACGACCGCCGGGCCCGTCCCGATGCCGCCCAGAATGCCGCCCATGGAGCCCGATCCACTCCCGGCGCCCTCCATGCCAGCCACGCCGGCCATTTGCGGCGGGGCCGCAGACTCTTTCACATTCAAAATCTTTTTCGGGATCTTGCTTGGCGCCTGCAGCTCATTGTTGATCATTTCGGAATGGATCTTGACCGGAGTCGGGGGCTGGGGCGGGGGCGGCGGCGGGGGCGGCGGCGGGGGCGGCGGAGCTACCAGCAGCGTAGCCATCATTTGCGCCGGCAGGGCCTCCGGATGCAGCAGGGGCCAGATCGCCAGCACGAAGAGGATCACGCCGTTTATTGTCATCGTGAGGATCGACCAGTATTTGGTCTTGGTCTTGATCTTCCCGCCCGACTCCATCAATGAATCTTCAAACATGGCCGCACCTCGAAAGATTCGTTACCGCAAACGATTTCGTTGACGACTTAGACACCGGCGGCCATTTTTTTGTGCCCGTCTTTTCCCTTCGGATCCCTTCTTGCTGTGAAATTTCTGTGAACTCCGCCCTCAAGATCGGCGCAAGATCCTTCGATCGTTCCCGCCCGGCGGGGGTGCGGCCCGCTCAGGCCCGGGCGCGTTTGCCGGCAGGCAGCGTGGCCCGTTTTCCATGCCGCGCGCGCCACTCCTGGTAGGCCACCAGCATGGGCGCGGCCACGGCGATCGAGGAATAGGTTCCGATCAGGATCCCGACCACCAGGGCAAAGGAAAAGCCCCGCAGCACCTCGCCGCCGAAAACATAGAGGGAGAGAACCGTCAGAAATGTGAGCCCCGAGGTCAGCACGGTCCGGCTCAAGGTCTGATTGATGCTTCGGTTCACCACCGATGGCAACGACTCGCGGCGGGAGGTTTTCAGGTTTTCGCGGATCCGGTCGAAGACCACGATCGTATCGTTCATGGAGTACCCGATCAGCGTGAGGATGGCGGCGATCACGGTGAGAGTGATCTCCCGATTGCTCAGGCTGAAGGCGCCGATGGTGATGAGCGTATCGTGGAAGACCGCGACGACCGCGGCGACGCCATAGATCAGCTCGAATCGGAACCACAGATAGACCAGCATCCCGGCCAGCGAGTAGAGGGTCGCCAGCAGCGCCTGTTTGCGCAGCTCCGCCCCAACCTGGGGGCCGATCACCTCGACGTTGAAGACATGGAACCCGGAAAGATAGCCGTCCTGCCGGAGTTGGCCGGCTACGGGCGGGTCGGCCACGCCATTCAGTTGATCCATGCCGGTGAAAAGACCGCCGAGCGCCTGATTGCGGCGATTGAGAATCGCCGCGGCTTGGGCTCCGTAGCGGGCGGATGCCGTCCCCCCGGCCGCCAGATGTTCCGGATCCGTCTCCGTCAGGAGCCGGGTCAGGGCCTCCTGGCTGGCGTTATCCAGGTCCAGTTTGCCGCCAGGCGCCTCCGCGGCGCCGCCCGCGGGGCCGTAGTTTGCGTGGAGGGCATCCACAATGGTCTGCCGGCCGGCATCGAGCGCGGACTCCCGAGTCTCCCGCTGGGCCAGAGAAATGATGACCTGGTTTGAGCCTGAGCCGAAATTCTGGATGGTCGCGTCGTGGATGCCCGCTCGATCCATCGCCCGCCGTATTTCGTCAATATTCGGCCTGTCTGCGAACTGCACATAGACCAAGGTGCCGCCCTTGAAATCGACGCCCAGGTTCAGGTGATGCCAAAAGAGCAGGGAAAAGACGCCGGCAACGCTGAAGACCAGCGAAAAGGCAAGGAAATACCACTTCTTCCCGAGCCAATCTACATCGACTTGGTGAAACAGCTCCACGTGAGGACTCCATCTTGCCCGGATTCGGCGCGGTTCGCCCCGGATTCCCGGTAGACTCGCAGATTTGCGGGCCAAGCCCGTTTTGAGCGTTTCCGACCGACTCCCGCCGGTCGCCGCCCTCTCATCCGATCGAGAGCGGCTCGCCCCGCTGGTGACGGTTGAGAATTGAATCGAAGATCACGCGGGAGACAAAGACCGCGGTGAAAAGGTTGGCGGCCAGGCCGAAGGTCAAGGTGACGGCAAACCCCTTCACCGGCCCTGTTCCAAAGAGGAAGAGAATCGCGGCGGAGACGATGGTGGTGACGTGGGTATCGACGATGGTCACCCAGGCATGCGCAAAGCCCTGATCGATCGCAGCCCCCGCCGATTTTCCAGCCCGCAGCTCCTCCCGGATACGCTCAAAAATAAGAACGTTGGAATCCACGCCCATACCGATGGTCAGGATGACGCCGGCGATGCCGGGCAGCGTGAGCGTGGAGCCAGTGAAGCCCATAAAGCCGAGCAGGATGACCAAGTTCAGCGCCAGCGCCAGATCAGCATTAATGCCCGCGCCGCGGTAGTAGATCAACATGAAGGCCATCACGGCCAACATGCCGGCCACGGCCGCGATCACGCCCTGGCGAATTGAATC
>JAJYZK010000025.1 GCA_021799945.1 Acidobacteriota bacterium | reverse complement strand
CGTGATCTTTTCCAACCAGGGGCAACGTCTGCAAGTCGCCGTCATGCCCATGGTCGTCAAGACCGACGCGGAGTGGCGGCAGCAGCTAGGCCCGACGGCCTTCCAGATTGCGCGGCAGGCCGGGACGGAATACCCGTTTTCGGGAAAGTACTGGAACAACCACGAGGCCGGTCTTTACCGCTGCATCTGCTGCAATACGGCGCTCTATAGCTCCACCACTAAATACGATTCCGGCACGGGATGGCCCAGCTTCTGGCAGCCGATCGCCCGGGAGAATATCGTCGAGAGCTATGACGGAACGCTGGGCATGCAGAGAACCGCAATCTCCTGCCGGCTGTGCAATGCGCATCTGGGACATGTCTTCGACGACGGCCCCCGGCCGACGGGCCTGCGTTACTGCATGAACTCCGTCGCGCTCACGTTCGTGAAGTTCGCATAGCGCCGCCTCGGAGGTCGACGGCCGGAGAAATGGGCGGCAGGCGCCACGCCGCCCTCCCTCAATAGCCGGCGCCCGATACCTTGCGGATAAAATCCTGCGGGGTTGCCTCCGCCGGATTTTCAAATATGACGTCTCCCGGATCCCGGCGGGGCGCATCGATCGCCAGAAAGACGAGCGGCTCCTCCAAAATGGCGGGGAGGGCGTGGACCGTGCCCCTGGGAAACACCAGCAGGCAGCCGGGGCCGAACTCCTCTTCCCGGGATGGATCGCCCATCCAGAATGTGCCCCGCCCGCTCAGCACAAACAGATGCTCGTCGCTCTTCGCATGATGATGCGGCGGCGTCCGCCGGTATACCCGAAAGACCCGGGCGCTGGCGCTCTCCGCATCCGTCAGATAGCGGTCAAGCAGCATGGTCTCGGCGGTCCCAGGGAAGCCGCGGGCAATGGCCCGCGTGTCGAAGCGCCCCTGTTCGGCAGGCTCTCTCGTCTCTGTCATCGCCCGGTCATCCTCGGGATCCTTCCTTGGGGCCATTCGTGTTCCGTCCGATTTTGGGCTCGTCCGCTCTGACCGGCGCCCACCGGGCGGAACGCGTCGGCCTGCCCAACTCCGGCCGCTGGGCCGCGCGATGGCCTACGATCTGACCCGGGATCTGGCGCGATACCCCACAGGATACAGCAGCCGGCCCGGCGGAGCGCATTTCGCCGTGCCTTCGACCCACGGAACCTGAGTTTTGGGGTAGTTTTGGGATGGCGAACAACTTGTGTAAGGTAGGGGAGCAGTGAAAGGTCGAAGCCGCATCCGGTGAGCCGATCGTCAAGCAAGCGCTATGGAGGCGCTCTGGACGGGCTCCGGAATCGCCGGCAATCGTGATAAGGAGAGGCAAACGATCGATGCAACGATTCTTTCGAACAAGTGCGCCTGCAGGCGCCATTTTGCTGCTGGGGATGCTCGCCATGCCGTCTGGCGCGGCCAGCGCGCAGACGCCCGGGGCAGCGCAGGATGCGATCGCCGCCAGGCGTCTGGATGCGCTCGAAAGGACCTCGGCCAGTCAGGCGGCGGCCATCGCCGCGGCGCAGACTTCAGGGGACAACGCCTGGATGCTGGTGAGCGCCGCTCTGGTGCTGCTGATGAGCGGCCCGGGGCTGGCGCTGTTCTACGGCGGACTGGTGCGGAAAAAGAATGTGCTCGGCACCATGATGCAGACCTTCGCCATGATGGCGGTGATCACCGTGCTTTGGGCGATGGTCACCTATTCCCTCGCCTTCGGCGAAGGCAGCGCCTTCATCGGCGGACTGCACAATGTCTTCCTGCGCGGAGTGGGTCTGGCCCCCGACGTGAAATACGCCGCAACCATTCCCCTGCAGACCTTCATGGTTTACCAGTTGATGTTCGCCATCATCACCCCGGCGCTGATCACCGGAGCATTCGCCGAGCGCATGAAGTTCTCCTCCATGCTGGTGTTCATGGTGCTCTGGGCGATCCTCGTCTACAGTCCGATGGCGCACATGGTCTGGGGCAAGGGCGGCCTGCTCAACGCCTCGCTGGGCGGAAGATTTCCCTGCCTCGACTTTGCGGGAGGCACGGTAGTGCATGTGACCTCGGGGGTATCGGCGCTGGTCACCGCTCTCTATCTGGGCAAGCGGCTGGGTTATCCGCAGGAGGCCATGCCTCCGCATTCCGTGGTGCTGAGCTTCATTGGGGCCTGTCTCCTGTGGGTGGGATGGTTCGGCTTTAACGCCGGATCGGCCCTGAGCGCCGGCGCCCTGGCCACCTCGGCCTTCGTCGCGACCCATTTTGCGACGGCGGCGGCAGCCATCGGATGGAGCGCGGCGGAGTGGATTCGCGGCGGACGGTGCACCGCGCTGGGAGCGATTTCGGGAGCGGTTGCCGGGCTCGTCGCCATTACCCCCGCCTCCGGCTTCGTCACCCCGATCTCGGCGCTGTGGATCGGCCTGACCGCCGGAGTCTTTTGCTATCTGATGGTCGTGGTGGTCAAGTCCTTCTTCGGCTATGACGATTCTCTCGACGCCTTCGGCGTGCATGGGGCTGGAGGGACGATCGGCGCGCTGCTCACGGGGATCTTCGCCAACAGCGCCATCAATCCGATCTTCGGCAGCGGCAAGGCGACAGGGTTTCTTGAAGGGAATCGAGGCCAGGTGTTCAATCAGGCCGTGGGCGTGGCTGTGGCCTGGTCGCTTTCGATCGTCGGAACTCTCATGATCCTTTTCGTCGTGGATAAACTGATGGGCCTCCGGGTGAGCGAAGAGGACGAACGCACAGGCCTGGACCTGTCGCAGCATGGGGAAGAAGGTTACGAGATGGTCCATTGAGCGCTTGGATCCGAGCGCTTTCAACCAACCGGCCTCCGCGCGGCGTAATGCCTGCTCGCTCGACCGAGCCTCCCGGCGCCTTCCGACTCGCTACGGCTTGCCTGAGGCAGTGAGTTCGTCCAGTGCCAGGTTGAGATCCATCACATTGACCCGAGGTTCGCCGAGGACGTCGAATTGTCGCGATTCGGTGTGCCGGGCGATCAGCTGGCGGATCTGCTCCTCTGACAGCCCTCTGGCTCTAGCCACTCGCGGCGCTTGGAATTCCGCGCCCGCCGGAGTGATGTCCGGGTCGAGCCCGGATCCGGAAGCGGTAACCAGATCGATGGGAACGGGGGAGCCGGGATTCTCTTTTTCGAGCGCCGCGGCGCCGGCCTGGACGCGGTCAATGTATTTCGAGTTGGTAGGTCCGTAGTTGGAGCCTCCGGAGGACGTGGCGTCGTACCCCCCGGTTCCCGCAGCCGAGGGGCGGGGATGGAAGTAGCCCGCGCCGGTAAAGTTCTGCGCGAGAATGCGGGAGCCGCGAACCACTCCGTTGCGGAGCACAAGCTGTCCGTTCGCCTTGTCGCGGAAGAGCGCCTGGGCAAGCGCCGTCATCGCCAGCGGATAGACGATGCCCAGAACCAGGGCCGTGACCAGCGTGTAAATCAGCGAAGTTATCAGATTCTTACGCATTCTCCCGATCTCCTTTACCCGCCGCGAACAAGCCCTGCGCCCTGCTCGAAATGGAGCGCTGGGAATGAATTCCGCTAGACCAGATGGACCGCGGTAATCACCAGGTCGATGGCCTTGATGCCGACGAAGGGAACCAGGATGCCGCCCACTCCGTACAGCCAAAGGTTTCGTTGCAGCAGGGCGGCGGCGGCCATCGGCTTGTAGTGCACTCCGCGCAGAGCAAGAGGAATCAAGGCGACGATGATCAGAGCGTTGAAGATCACCGCGGAGAGAATCGCCGACTGTGGAGTGTGCAGGCGCATGATGTTGAGCGCATTCAGAACGGGAAAGACCCCGGCAAACATAGCCGGGATGATGGCGAAGTATTTCGCCACGTCGTTCGCGATGGAAAACGTGGTTAGGGCTCCGCGAGTCATCAGCAGTTGCTTGCCGATCTCCACAATCTCGATCAGTTTGGTCGGATTGGAGTCCAGGTCGACCATATTGCCCGCTTCCTTGGCGGACTGGGTCCCGGTATTCATGGCCACGCCCACATCCGCCTGGGCCAGAGCCGGCGCATCGTTGGTCCCGTCCCCGGTCATGGCCACCAGCTTGCCCTGCGCCTGTTCCCGTTTGATCAAATCCATCTTGTCTTTGGGCTTGGCCTCGGCCAGAAAATCATCGACGCCGGCCTCCCGCGCGATGGCCGCGGCGGTGAGCGGGTTATCCCCGGTGATCATGATGGTGCGGATTCCCATGGCCCGCAACTGCGCGAACCGCTCCCGCATTCCACCCTTGACGATGTCCTTGAGATAGATCACACCGAGAACGTGGCTGTCCCGGGCTACCACCAGGGGCGTTCCTCCGGCGCGGGCGATTCGGTCCACCGTGTCCCGAACCTCCTCCCGCAGCCGGCCCCCGCGCTCCGCCACAAAATGGGCGATGGCGTCGGTGGCGCCCTTGCGGATGGCGCTGCCGCCCACGTTGACGCCGGACATCCGCGTGGAGGCGCTGAAGGGCACAAACTCGGCCCCCAGATCCTCCAGATCCCGGCCTCGCAGCCCATATCGCTCTTTGGCCAGCACGACGATCGATCGGCCTTCGGGAGTCTCATCCGGCAGCGAAGACAACTGCGCAGCGTCGGCCAGCTCTTCGCCTGCGATTCCGGGCGCCGGAACGAACTCGGTGGCCTGCCGGTTGCCGAGGGTGATGGTTCCCGTCTTGTCCAGAAGAAGAGTGTTCACATCGCCGGCCGCCTCCACGGCCCTTCCGCTCATGGCCAGCACATTGTGCTGCACCAGGCGATCCATGCCGGCGATTCCGATGGCCGAGAGGAGTCCTCCAATGGTGGTCGGAATCAGACAGACCAGCAGCGAGATAAGAACAAAGACTGTTTGCGGAGCGGCCGAATAGATGGCGAAGGGCTGCAAAGTCACCACAGCCAGGAGAAAGATGATGGTTAGGCCGGCCAGCAGGATATTCAAAGCGATTTCATTGGGAGTCTTCTGCCGCTCTGCGCCCTCCACCAGCGCGATCATCTTATCCACGAAGGTCTCGCCGGGATTGGCTGTGATCCTGATCTTCAGGTGGTCCGACAGCACCCGGGTTCCCCCGGTCACCGCCGAGCGGTCTCCTCCGGACTCGCGAATCACGGGCGCCGATTCGCCGGTGATTGCCGACTCGTCGACGGAGGCCACTCCGTCGATCACCTCGCCGTCTCCGGGAATCAGTTCGCCGGCCGCCACCGAAACGACATCCCCGAGGGTCAACTTGGCGCTGGGCACATCCTCGAACTCTCCGTTCTCCAGCACGCGGTGCGCCGTGGTATCGGATTTGGCGCGCCTCAAAGCGTCGGCCTGCGCCTTTCCACGGCCCTCCGCCATCGCCTCGGCAAAATTGGCGAACAGCACGGTAAACCAGAGCCAGAGCACAATCTGCAGATTGAAGGCGAAGGAGCGGTGGGCCGAGCCCAACTGCCGCAGCAGCAGCAGGGTGGTGACCGCACTGCCTACCTCCACCACAAACATGACCGGATTCTGCATCATGATGCGCGGATTCAGCTTGACGAGCGCGTCCACCGCGGCCCTGCGGACGATCTTGGCATCCCACAGAGGCTTGCGGGCGCGGCCGGCCTCCCGGCCGTCGGCGGCCGGCTTCGCATTGCTTCGAGTGACAACGGACGTAGGCATGGCCTCTCCTCAAAACGCCTTTCCTGCATGCAACAGCAACTGCTCCAGCACCGGCCCCAAAGTGAGGACCGGGAAGAATGTCAGCGCGCCTACGATCAGAATCACGCCGATCAACAGCGTCGCGAACAGAGGCGTGGTCACCGGGAAGGTGCCCGAGGAAGGGGGCACGCTCTTCTTGGCCGCGAGATTTCCGGCCATCGCCAGCATCGGAACGATCATGAAAAACCGTCCAATCATCATGGCGGCGGCGATGGTGAAGTTATAAAAATGGGTGTTGGCGTTCAGTCCGGCGAAGGCGGAGCCGTTGTTCCCCGTAGCCGAGGCGAAGGCATACAGGATCTCAGACAATCCGTGCGGGCCGGCGTTGTTCAGGGAGGACAAACCATAGGCGGGCGAGACGGCGGCCGCGGCGCTCAGCGTCAAAATCGAAAGCGGAAAGATGAGCATGTACAGCATCGCCATCTTCACGTCGTAGGCCTCGATCTTCTTGCCCAGGTATTCCGGCGTGCGCCCGACCATCAGGCCGGCGATAAATACCGTAATCACGACCATCATGATCATTCCGTAGAGGCCGGCGCCCACGCCCCCGAAGACAATCTCGCCCAGCAGAATGTTGGCCATCGGGACCAACCCTCCCAGGGGCATGAACGAATCGTGCATGGAGTTCACCGCGCCGCAGCTTGCGTCCGTGGTTACGGTGGCGAACAGCGCGGAGTTGGCGATGCCGAAGCGGACCTCTTTCCCTTCCATGTTGCCCCCGGCCTGGGCTGCGCCCACTCGCTGATCCACTCCATGGAGGAGAGGATTGGGCGCGGCCTCCGCCCAATAGGCAACCGTCACTCCGGCCAGGAACAGGGCCGTCATGGCCGCCAGCACGGCCCAGCCATGCCGGGGAGACTTGGTCATTCTTCCCAGCGTCACGGTAAAGGCCGCGGGGATGGCGAAGATGGAAAGCATCTGCAGAAAATTCGTAAACGGCGTGGGATTCTCGAATGGATGGGCGCTGTTGGCGTTGAAGAATCCCCCTCCGTTGGTCCCCAGCATTTTGATCGCTTCCTGGGAGGCGACCGGCCCCTGCGCAATTACCTGGCGCGCGGCCGGCCCGCCTTCCAGCGTCGGCGCCACGTCATACGGCCGCAGGTTCTGGATCACGCCCTGAGACACCAGGATCAGACCATACACGATGCAGGCGGGCAGCAGAATTCGCGTTGTGGCCCGCGTGATATCCACCCAGAAATTTCCAATGGTCCGGCTCTCTTTCCGCGCGATGCCTCGAATGAGCGCGACGGCAAGGGCCATGCCCACCGCCGCCGACCAGAAGTTATGCGTCGCCAATCCGGCCATTTGCGTCAGATAACTCATGGTGGATTCCGGCGTGTAGGCCTGCCAGTTGGTATTCGAGGTGAAGGATATCGCGGTGTTCAGAGCCAAGTCAGGCGCAACTCCCGGCAAATGCTGCGGGTTCCACGGCAAATACGCCTGGGCTCGCTCGATCACATACGTGAGCACCATCGTCACGGCGCTGAACAGGAGCATGGCGATGGAATACTCCGTCCATGCCATCTCCTCGTCTTGCTTGATTCCGGAGACCCGATACAGAAGCCGCTCCATGGGGTCCAGCAGCGCGTCGCCGAAGGCCGGCCGCCGCTCGAAGACCCGCGCCATGTAAAGCCCGAGAGGTTTCGCAATGGCGATCACCGCGGCGAGGAAGAGCGCGATTTGCAGCCAGCCTTGCCAGTTCATCAGAATTTCTCCGGAAAGAGCAGAGCGATTGTCAGATAGATAAGGAGCGCGACGCTGATCGCGATCCATCCCGCCGAATCCGCCATGGCGCTTCTCCTATTTCTTCAACTTGTCGCAGAGAGTCGTGTACAGCACGCAGGCCGCAAAGGCGGCGATGCCGGCGGCGATCATACCCAGGTCCCACATCGCTGTTTCCTCACTTCGTGAAAAGCGGCAGCCTGTTAAACGTGGCGGAGTGGGTCGCCCCCCGCCAGGGATTGCTCTGGCGTCAGGGCCATAAAGCAATCCCATTCCGATTCCTTTTCCGATTCATGCCTTTTCCGATTCGCGTCTTTGAGTGCAGTCTCCTGAGCTTACCGGATGGGGGACAGCGGCCGGCGGGGAAAAACGGGATATCGCTCGGTCACTCGATCATTGGAAAGAACCGTCATCGGATACAGAGCGGCATGCCGCCGCGCATCTCGAAGAATGCATCGCCGAAATGCGCGCCCTGAGGCCTGCCGGCCAACTCATGTTCCACTCCCTGGGCATAAGAAGTCCGTACGGAAACCGTTAAAATTCCGTAAAGATGCGCCTCGCCGACTTTGGGAAAGAAGGCGATCGCGGGGGAACGCGATCATGGCTGAAGATCATGGCTGAAAGCGATAGCCAACCCACGGCTCATTGATGATGTATCGGGGCTCTCCCTCCGGCTCGATTTTCTTCCGCAACTGCGCTACGAGCACGCGGAGTGACTCCGATTGCCCGGCTGCGCGGACGCCCCAGATGGCGGTGAGCAACGTGCGATGGGTGAGAACCCGTTCGGATCGCTCCACCATAAAAACCAGCAGATCGAACTCCTTCGGCGTCAGGCGTATCTCCCGCCCGCATACCTCTACCTTCCGCCGCTGGCGGTCGATGTAGAAATCTCCCGCCGCGATGGGCTCCAGTGCGCCATCTGTGGAATCCGCTACCCGTCTGCGCATGTGGGCCCGCACCCGCGCAAGCAGCTCCTGAATGCTGAAGGGTTTGGTCACATAGTCGTCGGCCCCGGCATCCAGCGCCCTTACCTTCGAGTTCTCCTGATCTCTCACCGAAAGGACCAGAATCGGCACGCTCGAAACCGCGCGAATTTCTTCGCAAAGAGCGACGCCATCCATCCGCGGCATGGCCAGATCGGTAATCACCATATCCGGCGCGAAGGCGCTCATTTTATTCAACGCCGCAACGCCGTCCTGGGCGATTTCCACCTCGTATCCATTCGACGCCAGCGAGGAGCGCAGCACGCGGGTAATTTGCGGCTCGTCGTCCACAATCAGGATCTTCTTCCCGGCGCTCTCCGGCATGGCTCGCCTCTGGCTGGCTCGTTTCTACCCGCATCATACATAAGGGCCGAGCCCGCTCCGAAGGACCGGAGGCGAACCGGCGCAGTCCGCCCCGCCGTTCCTTGTCCCGAGCCCGGGGGTTCCGGGTCTCGCATCCCGGACCGGAGTGATGCGATCTATAATCTCCCACAATCTCCCTGTGAACCGGAGCCTCGTGCCTCGCCTTCTCCAGTATGCATTTGTTACTGCCGTAGTCGGGTGCGTCGTCGCCGTCTACTCCCGGGTGTTGCATGCGAATCCCACAACCGTCGCCCTCACTTTCCTGCTGGCGATTCTGTTTGTGGCCAATTATCTGGGGCTGCGCTATTCCGTCTATATGTCTCTGCTGGCGGCGCTGGCCCTCAATTACTTTTTTCTTCCCCCGGTCGGCGCCCTGACCGTCGCGGACCCGCAGAACTGGGTAGCGCTCGTGGTGTTTCTCGTCGCCGGCGTTCTGGCCAGCCATATCTCCGAAAGAGCGCGCGAACAGACCCGGCAGGCGGACATGCGGAAACGCGAGTTGGAGCGCCTGTACGACCTCGGGGAGAAGCTCTTCCTTCCCGACCGTCTCAACGATCTGCTGCAGTTTCTCTGCGGATACATCCGGACCATTTTTCAAAACGACGCGGTGCAGATTTATCTCTGTGAGAGCGGGCGTTTCCTGCGGTCGCCGTCGGATTATCCCGGCTTCGCGCCGGAGGATCTGCGGGCTGTCGCCGAAGAGCGAGAGATGCGCATCGAGGGCGGCCGGCGCTGCGTCGCGCCTCTTTCGCTCGGCCTCCGCGCAGTGGGCTCCATCGGACTTTTCGGCAATCTTCCCGCCCGGGAGACGATGGAAGCGCTGGGCAACCTGGTGTCGCTGGCAATCGAGCGGAGCATGACGGCCGAGCGGCTGGCCCACACCGAAGCCGCCCGGGAGAGCGAACGGCTGCGCTCCGCGCTGCTGGATTCGGTCACCCACGAGCTGCGCACTCCGCTCACCGCCATCACCGCTTCGATTACGACTTTAAGATCGGGGGCCGTTCAGGAGGCGCATACTCGGGAAGAACTGCTGGCGGTGATCGAAGAAGAAAGCCTGCGGCTGAATCGGCTGATCGGTCAGGCTATGGAGATGGCGCAGCTCGACGCCCGGCAGATCCACCTCGATCTCGGGCGCCACCGGATGGAAGACGCCGTGCGCGGCGCGCTCGCCGATTGCCCCGAGGCTCTGCGGGGCGGCCTCACGGAGGTCTTGCTGCCCCCCGATCTGCCCGCCGTTCGCATGGACCCCAGATGGATGCGAACGGTGCTTCGGCAACTGCTTGAAAACGCGGTCAAATACTCCGAGGCCGGGCGGCAGATCCAGGTGCGGGCCGAAGTGCGGGGAGCGGAGCTGGTGACCAGCGTGGTGGACCGGGGAGACGGGATTGAAGACTTCGAACTGTCTCTGATCTTCAACAAATTTTACCGTGGAAGCAACCATCGCTCCCGCGTGCAGGGGACGGGTATGGGACTGGCGATTGCAAAGGCCATCGTCGAGGCGCATGGAGGCGCGATCGACGTGGAAAGCCGTCCCGGAGCAGGGTCAACTTTTTCGTTCACCTTGCCGTTGCATTAGCGGCGGCAACCCGACTGGAGACCCCTCGGGCGGCGCGAGCCTCCTTTTTTTGAGCCGCGCCGCGCGGCGCCCTTATGGATTCCGCTTCGTCTTAAGATGAGGGTCAAGACCGCACGAAGATGGACGCGAAGGCGGCGCTAGGAAGGCCGGGCCAAGCGCGCGGCCTTCGCATAGAGGTGAGCGCATCCATGCGTGAGACCGCTGGCTTCGCCAACCCCGAAACCCGCGCCTTGCAAGGCGGAATCGGGCCGCGCCGGCGAGGAATCCGGCGAGGGCCTGGAATCCGGTGAGCGAGATCACTGGTTCATCTCTCGCCCCGATCGCGACTCCGGTTTACGGCCGATCCACGGCCGAAGCCGGCGACTTGACCGTTGGCGGGGCCGCCCGGAAACTGGCCCTCCAGCTCCGGCCCCCAGAGCAAGAAACTTTCGATATCTTGGTGGAGAGAACTGGATGCGCCTTTCCTTTCTTTTTTTGCCGCTGGCCGCGGTGACTGTCGGGTGGACCTGGGCCGTCGCCAACGCGGCGCCCCACGCCAGCAACGCTCAAGGCATTCAGACTGGCGAAATGGATCGCAAGTCCGACCCCTGCGCGGATTTCTATCAATTCGCCAACGGCGCCTGGAGAGCGAAGAATCGCATTCCCGCCTCCATGGATCGCTGGAGCCCGCGCTGGCAGGCGAGCGAACAGATTAAGGACCAGCTTCGCGCCATTCTTGAGCAGGCAGCCGCCCTGCCGCAGCAGCCGAGGGGAAGCGTCGATCAGGTGATCGGAGATTTCTACGCCGCCTGCACCAACGAGAGAGCGGTCAACGACGCCGGCGTAAAACCGCTCCGGCCCCTGATGGCGGCGATCGAATCCGTGCAGGACCAGCCGTCGCTGGACGCGGCGATCATCCTGCTGCAAGCCAATGGCGTGGCCGTCCCCTTCGCCTTCGGCAGCGCCCAGGACGCGCATGACCCGCAAAACGTCATCGCCGATGTCGGCGCGGCGGGCCTGGGCCTGCCCGATCGGGATTACTACTTCAAGCCCGACGCGCGCTTCGTCCAGACCCGCGCCGAGTATCTCGATCACATACAGAAAATGTTGCAGTTGGACGGAGACGACGAATCGCAGGCGCACGCCGGCGCGCAATCCGTGATGACCCTGGAGACTGCGCTGGCGAAGGCCTCGCTGGACCCGGTGACCCTGCGCGACCCCAAGGCCACGGACCACAAGATGAGCTTAGCGGATCTGGCGGCCCTGACGCCGGATTTCGACTGGAAGAGCTACTACGCCGCCGCGCGGATCGCGCCCGCGCCGCTCAATGTGGACCAGCCGGCATTCCTGCGCGAGCTGGCGCGCCAGTTCACCGCAACCTCGCTCTCCGCCTGGAGAGTC
This sequence comes from Acidobacteriota bacterium, assembly GCA_021799945.1. Lineage (GTDB taxonomy): Bacteria > Acidobacteriota > Terriglobia > Terriglobales > Acidobacteriaceae > PALSA-350. The sequence goes on along the minus strand of JAJYZK010000025.1, from coordinate 3,231 downwards.
TATCTTCGCTGGCACGTGCTCGACACCTTTGCGGCGTCTCTCTCCCAGCCGTTCGTCGACGAGAACTTTCTGTTCCGGAACCGCCAGCTCGGCGGAGTCAAGGAGCTCGAGCCTCGCCCCATCCGCTGCGCGGAACAGACGGACGCTCTGTTCGGCGACGCCCTGGGGCAGGAATACGTCAAAGCGTACTTTCCGCCCGCCGCGAAACAGCGCGCCATGACCATGACCGGGAATCTGCTGGCGGCCATGCACGATACGATCGAGGGGGCGGACTGGATGACCGCGCCCACCAAGCAGAAGGCTCTCGAAAAGCTCTCCGCCATTACCGTTAAGGTGGGCTACCCGGATCGCTGGCGAAGCTATGCGGGCGTCGACGTCCAGCGCAGGGACTACCTTTACGACGTCATGGGCGCCACGCGCTTCGCGGTGGACGACGAACGTTCGCTCATCGGGAAACCGGTGGACCGGAGCCGCTGGAGCATGACCGCTCCCACCTCCAATGCATACTACGATCCTCAGCTCAATGAGATTGTCTTCCCCGCCGGAATTCTGCAGCCTCCCGCCTTCGGCCTGAACTATGTCGACGCGGCCAATTACGGAGCGATCGGGGTGGTGATCGGGCACGAAATCAGCCACGGATTCGACGATCAGGGCGCTCTCTTCGACGCCCAGGGCAAGCTGAGCGATTGGTGGAGCGCGGAGGACAAGCAACGATTCGACGCGAAAACCGCCTGCGTCGCGCAACAGTTCGACGGGTATGCCATCGGGGACGGGATCCATCTCAACGGCAGGCTGGTTCTGGGCGAGTCGATCGGCGATCTGGGCGGAGTGAAGATTGCTTACCTGGCCTTCCAGAAGGCCAAAGCATCGGGAGATCCCGAGCCGACGATCGACGGCTATACCCCCGACCAGCAGTTCTTTATCGCCTGGGGTCAGTTTCGAGGCGACGAAATCCGTCCGGAGACGGAGAAGCTCATGGTGCAGGACGATCCGCATCCCGTGGCCAAGTTCCGGGTGATCGGACCGCTCTCCGATTTTCCGCCCTTCGCCAGCGCCTTTCACTGCCCCGCCACTGCGGCCATGGTAAGGCCGGAAAGCGCGCGCTGCACGGTCTGGTGACCGGCGCGTCGACGCGGGACGGAATGCGCGCGGGGGCGTCGCGGCCTGCCGGCCGGCTATTCGGCGAATCGACCGGAAAGCATGCGGGCGAAGAGCTCCCGATCCACATTGCCGCCGCTTACGATGCAGCCCACGCACTTGCCCTGAAACCGCTCCGGCTCGGTCAGAATCGCGCCCAAGGCGAGAGCCCCGGTCGGCTCGGCCTTGAGGTTGGCGAGATCGAACAACAGCCGGACGCCTTCGACGATCCCGGCCTCCGGGACCTCGACGATCCGCTCCAGACCTTGCCGCAGAATCTCCCAATTGTGCCGTCCGAGGCTCGGGGTGCGCGCTCCATCCGCGATGGTCTGCGGCTCGCTCTCATTGCGCAGAATCCTGCCGGCGGCCAGGGAGCGGGCGGCGTCGTTGGCCAGCAGCGGCTCCGCGCCCAGGACGGCGATCTGCGCACCCGCCTGCCGAAGGCCCGAGATCACTCCCGACGCCAGCCCGCCGCCGCCAACCGGCGCGACGATGCAATCGAATGGAATGCCCATGGCGGCCACCTCGCGCCCCAGGCTGGCATTGCCCTCAATCACCAGCGGGTCGTCGTAGGCGCTGGCGACGTAGGCCTCCGGGTGCTCTCGCGCCAGCTCGCCAAGCCTCTCCGCGCGGCTCTTGACGGCGACATCCACCAGCTCCACCTGTCCGCCCGATTCGCGGACTCCTTCGATCTTGACCCGCGCCGAGTTTGCCGGCATGACGACGATGCAGCGCTTGTTCCGCAGCAGGCAGGCCAGAGCCAGCGCCTGGCCAAAGTTCCCCGAAGAGGCGGTGATCAACAGCGATTGGCTTACGTTGCAGGCGACGTGGTAAGCGGCGCGAAATTTGAAACTGCCGGTGCGCTGAAAGGCCTCGCTCAGCAGAACGATGCGGGCCCCGCAGCGGCGGGAAAGGCGAGGCGGCTCGATGACTGTCGTTTTGAAAACCAGAGCGGCCTTCGCCGCTCCGGCTTCCGGCCCGAGGCCGGACTCTTGCATCGCCAATTCGACTCCTCCAGTTCCATCGCCTGGCGGCGCTCAATGCGCTGCGATCTTTTCTCCTCCGCGCGGATCGTTGCCCTTGAGCACGAAGGTCAAACAGAACATGGTTCCGGCGGTGACGGTGAGCAGCCAGAAGGTATCCACGTACGACAGGGTGGAGGCCTGCAGGTGCAACGACTGATACACGCGGCGATAGGCGTGCGTCAGCGCATCGGCCGGGCTGAAGCCCTCATGCTGCAATCGCCGCTTCAGCCCGTCGACGGTGCTGCGGAAGGCGCTGCCGCCGGGGGTGATGTGGCTGCCCAGAATCTCTTCATGGAACTGACTGCGGCGGGCCAGGACCGTGGTCACCACGGAGGTGCCCACGCTGCTGCCGATATTTCGCATAAAGTTCACCAGGCCGGCGATCGCGTTGTTTTTATCCTTGGACATCCCATAGTAAGCGGCTGCGGTGGTGGGAATAAAGACCAGGCCCATGGGGGCATACTGGGCGATGCGCAGCAGGGTGGCGGACTTGAAGCTGATCAGCAGGTCGACGCGCTGCGTCGAAAGGTACATGCTGCCGGTCAGCAGCAGCCAGCCGGTGGCGATCAGGTAGCGTCCTTGAAATCGCCCGGCTAGCATTCCGATGAACGGCAGCTCCACCAGCAGAACGAAGCCGGCGGCGGAGAGCACCATCCCCGCCGCTTCCGCCGTGTACCCCATGTTGGCTTGCAGATATTGCGGCATCAGCACGGTCGTCGCAAACGACATTCCCCCCACCACAAACATCATGACGCTGGAAGTCGCAAAGTTGAAATTCCCAAATAGGCGGACATCCACGATGGGTTCTTTCTGGCGAATTTCCCATACAACCAGGGAAGCGAGGCAGACCGTAGCGATCACCATCAGGGTGACGATGAAGTGGGAGCCGGTCCAGTCGTCTTCCTGCCCCTTGTCCAGCAATATCTGCAACGCGCCCACCCCTAGCGCCAACAGCGAAAAGCCTACGTAATCCAGCCGGGCGCGCCGGCCGAGCGCCCGCGCCCGCGCCAGGTACGGGGGATCCTCAAGCAGTTGCTGTACGAGAATGAGGGCCAGAATCCCGACCGGG
>JAJYZK010000405.1 GCA_021799945.1 Acidobacteriota bacterium | reverse complement strand
GCAGGCAGCGCGGAGGAGGATTTCCTGCGGACGTGGCGGCGAATCTACGAGGAATATCCCATTTCTCAGCAAAATCGCAACACGGATCGCATCCAAACGCGGTAGAGCGACGTAGAGCGACCGGAACTATTGAGCCCAGTGTTGGCTCCGGTCCAAGGTGCGCGATGCCTATATCGCTTGCGCCACGGCTCCACGTTTCAGGCGCGCGGAGCACTCCTTGGCCGAAGGATAAGCGTCTAACATGGAAAAGAAAGAGGGAAAATCAAGAGGGGATCATGGCTGAAGGTTTTTCCATGTCGCCTGTTCCGCCGGGTAACGGCTGGCGAGTGGCTCCGCGGGCTAGAGACGACGGACAGGGCGGCCGGCTCAATCTGTGTCCACCGCATCGCCCATCGCAACTCGGATGCGACGGCTCTCCACCGGGCGAGGCGCCGGAGAAAGCCGCTCTGGTTTCCGTCATTGTGCCCTGTTACAACGCAGCCGCATTTCTGCCCGAGGCCCTGCAGAGCGCGCTCCAGCAAACCTATCCGCGCATTGAAATTCTCGTCGTTGACGACGGCTCGACGGACGCTACTCCGGAGGTGGCCCGGCGCTACCCGGTTCACTATATTCGACAGGAAAACCGGGGAGTGTCCGCGGCCCGCAATGCGGGCATCGCCCATTCTCATGGAGAGTTCCTCGTGTTTCTGGATGCCGACGATCGGCTCGCGTCCACGGGAATTGAGGACGGGATGACCGCACTCGAACAGAATCCGCATTGCATGATGGCCGTCGGGGAGCATCGCTACATTTTGGAGGACGGAGCTCCGGCCGGAGTCTCCCGCAAAGGCCCGGTGCGCCGCGACCTATACACGATGCTGCTGGAGAGCAATTTTGTCGAGAGCGTCGGATCGGCAATCTATCGTCGGGACGTGTTCGACCGGGAGGGGGGATTCGACAATTCGCTGGACGCCGCCGAGGACTATGCACTCTATCTCCGCATCACCCGCCGCAACGCCGCCGTGATTCACCGCGCGGTGGTTTCCGAATACCGTCTCCATGGATCCAACACCTCGCGCAACTCCGAGTTGATGTTGCGGAGGACCCTGGAGGTCATATGCCGGGAACGGCGCCACATCGAAGGGGATCCCGGCAGGCTCCGCGCCTATCGCAAGGGCCTGCGGGGCTGGCGCCGCAAGTATGGCCGACAACTTTCATTCGAACTGGCCCGCGCCGGCCGTCCCGGAGGCGAAGGACGCCCTGAGGGAGTGAAGCTGCTGGCCCGAGAGTATCCTTTCGGAGCGCTGATGCTGGTCATGCTGAGGTTTATTCCGAGAGGCCTGGTCGATGCCGTGTGCCGCAGTCGCCCCGGCGCCAGCTCCAATCCCTCCTGTCCCCAGCAGGAGCGCCCGCGGCGATAGACGGGAAGATTCAAGCGCAGGCGAGGTTACGAAAATCCGCCTCCAGCAGCCGGTTGAAAATCGAAGGATGCCCGACGTTATTTGGCCTCTCGCCCGTCTGGTCGGCGCGCTCGTTCACATACCGCAGCGCCCCGCGTGGATCTGCGTTTCCGCCGAATTCCCGCGACTGGGACGCAGAACGCTTCTTCGCCGGCCGGCGGCGCGGTATAGTCCTCTTGAGGGCGCGACGCGGCAGTCGCGCCGGTGGCTGAAAAGGCCGGGTCCGCTTCGAAGCGGTTTCAGGGCATGGGGCGGTTGCCCGGCAGAAGGCCCTGAGTCCCAACCCGAGCCTCGCTCAGATAGCGGGGCGAATCTCTGGAGCCCCGGTGGTTTCGCGGTGGATGGGGCCGCTCCCACCCGCGCAGTTTTCCCGGGATAACGATTTTCCCGCCTCCGACGCGCCAGGTCCGCGACTGTCGGAGCAATGCGGCGCCCGCTAGCCGCGCGGGGAGGGTTGGATGATCGCAAGGTACTCGAAATGGCGAGGGAAGTGAAGAAGGACGAATGGGCGGGCCCCCGCGCGGCTCTGGCAAACCTCAATCCGGTGGCGCTGAAAGCCCTTGGAACCCGCCCTAAAGTCTCCGTTCTGATCACCTGCTTCAATTACGGCGCCTTCGTCGGCCAAGCCATCGAAAGCGTCTCCGGGCAGACTCACGCGGTAAACGAAATCATCGTGAGCGACGACGCTTCGCAGGATAATTCCTGTGAAGTGGTCGAGTCCTACATCCGCAAGGGACTGCCGGTGACCCTGCTGCGCAATCCCCATGGAGGGATGGCCGCAAACCTGAATTCCGCATTCCGAGAGGCCTCCGGAGACATTGTCTGCCTTCTGGATGCGGACGATACGTTTCTGCCCCGGAAGGTGGAGGCTGTGGTGGAGGCATTCCGGCTGCGGCCCGAGGCCGGATTGGCCATCCATCGCGCCAGCCTGGTGGACAACGCCAACCGGGCCCATGGCGTGTACCCTCTGCTCAGCGCGCTGCCGTCGGGGGACTGCGCCCAGCTCGCCTACGATAATTCGGGGATATTGATGGGTCTCCCGCCCACCACCAATCTTTCTCTGCGCCGCGAGATCGCGGAGCGAATCTTTCCCATTCCGGAGGAATATACCGGTTACGCCGAGCAGATGATTCACCGTATGGCGCCCTTCATGACCGAGCTCTGCGCGATCGACGAACCTCTGGCAAGGTGGCGCATGCACGGCGCCAACGACCAGAACTCCTCCCGGGTGACGCCCCAACGCCTGCAGCGCGAGCTCCAGATCATGGACTCGCTCTGGCTGGTGCAAAGGCGCTATCTGGCCGGGATAGACGGCGATCTCGCGGAGTCGTTCCCCCGGATCGAGCGAAATCCGCTCTATTTGAAGATGAGCTATATCCGGCTTCGCTTGAACAGCGACCCGGCCACGCGTCAGGCGCACGCCGATCTTTGCCGGTATGGCCTGCGGCCGGGTTCGCGCGTGGACCAGTTCTGGAGACATTCGCATCGACTGCCTCGGCCACTCTTTCAGATGGCCGTGGACCTGCTCCTGACCCAAAGCATATGGAAGGAGATGGTTTCCCGAACGGTGCGGCGAAGGCCGTCTGGAAAGGCCGGCAGGGAAGCGCCGGCGCAGCACCATCGATGAAGATCCTTTCCGTGCACACCTCGTATCAGTTGCCCGGCGGCGAGGATCAGGT
>JAJYZK010000404.1 GCA_021799945.1 Acidobacteriota bacterium | reverse complement strand
GATACTGTGGCTTTGCAGGAGGCGGTTGACAGATGCGCTGTGCTCGGCGGCGGGGTGGTTCAAGTGCCCGCGGGGACGTACCTGACCGGGTCGATCGCCCTACGCTCCGGCACGGAGTTGCGTCTGGAGGAGGGCGCCATCTTGCAGGGATCACCGGATCCGGCCGACTACTTTGTGACCCAGGTGCGTTGGGAGGGTAGGTGGATCCAGGGGCACGCCGGTCTGGTCTATGCGATCGATGCCGAGCGGGTGAGAATCGCGGGGCCCGGCCAGATTGCCGGCGACCAGGAGATTGGGAGAAGACCGACAGCGGAGGATCCGCTGCGCCGGCCGGCGCTGATCGAGTTTATCCGCTGCCGCGAGGTGCATCTGGAGGGTTTCTCCACCAGCTACCACCACATGTGGTCGATTCATCCCACGGCCTGTGAGAACGTTGTGGTGCGCGGGGTGACGATCCGCAGCACGGGCGGGAACGGCGATGGGATCGATGTGGACTCCTGCCGGCACGTACGGATTGAAGGCTGCGACATCTCGACGGGTGACGACTGCATCTCGCTCAAGTCCGGCCGCGGCGAAGAGGGCTACAACCTGCATCAACCTACGGAGGATGTGCAAATCACGGATTGCACGCTGGCCGATTCCATCTTCGCCTGCATCGGCATCGGCAGCGAGACCTCCGGAGGCATCCGAGGGGTTCGCATTGAGCGCTGCCGCTTCACGCACGCGCGTAGCTTCGCGATTTATATCAAGTCGCGTGTTGGCCGGGGAGCGTTTCTGGAGGAGATCTCCGCCACGGATCTGGATGCTTCCGGGATGGTGGGAGGATTTCTGCGCGTGAATCTGTTCAGCAGCGGTCTGCTGGGGGAGCATCCCGTGCCGGGAACAGCCGGTATTCCGCGCAGTAGCAACTTCCGCTTCTCCAGAATCCGGGTGGCCGATTGTCTGGTGCTGGTGGATGCAACCAGGATCTCGGCGGAGGAGCCTCTGCAGGGGTTTACGTTCGAGAACGTCAGCGGCACGTGTGAAAAGGGGCTTCTGCTGGCCAACATCCGCGATGCGCAGATTCGCAATGTGCATGTCACCGGCTTTTCCGGTCCGCTGATTCACGCCGACAATGTGACGGGCAGCGGTTTGGGGGGCGAGCGGAGATCGTTGCCGGGGTCGACCCAAAGATCGTCGACCCAAAGATCATAGGACGGGTTGCCGCAAGCCAAAGGGCGCGGCCGAAGCCGCGCCCTTTGGCGTAACCGCCGGCTGTGGCGAGGGCCCAGAGGAGCCTCTCGCTTCAGCCAGGTCCTACTGATACTGATTGGACGGAGGGTAGGGGGATTGCTGCGGCTGCTGCTCCGTGATGGCTACGGAGCGTTCCAGGTGGAAGGTCAGGTACGTCCCCTGCGGGAGATAGATCTCCTTGTTACCCGTGAAAGCGCCGCCCGCGGTGCCCGCGCCGGCTCCGGCCAGGCCGCCGATCAAGGCGCCTTTGCCGCCACCGGCCAGCCCGCCGATGAGAGCGCCCAGCCCGGCGCCACCGCCGGCGAAGAGGCCGGTGCGCAAGCCTTTACCCTTCTCCACGCGATCGACGGAAGTGGTGGCGACCCGATAGATGCCCCAGCGCGACTCCACCCGGTCCAGGCGTAGCTCCAGCAGAGCCTCGCCCTTGAACCGGCCCAGTGGCTTGGCGTCAATTACGGTGCCCTGGGCGCGAGCTCCCTGCTCGATGACAGTCTGGCCGTTGACAACCACAGCGTCGACCATGGTTGCTCTGAAGTATTCGCCGGGTTCGCTGATCTTTGAGCCGAGATCCTGATCGAGACTGATGCGCAGCCGCGTGCCGGCGGGGAGATCAGCCACGCGCGGCGGCGGAGGCGCCTGCTGCGGGTACGGGCCGGACTGCTGCGGGTACGGACCGGACTGCTGCGGGTACGGACCGGACTGCTGCGGGTACGGACCGGACGGGGGTCCGGATGGACCACCTTGCCCGGGATAGGCGGAGGGATTTGCGCCGTTGGGGCCCGGCGCCGGAGAGGCTGGTCCATTGGGCGCGACCGAGGGCCCTTCTTGCGGGCCGTTTTGCGGCTGCGACGAGGATTTGCACCCGGCCAGAAAGAGTGTGCCAAGGATCGCCAGGGACGCAAATGCCGATGCGGCAGAGAAGAGCAAACTGCGACGGAAGTTCATGAGAATCACTCCAGAAGGGAATGGGTTTGCCGATGGGCGATGGAACAAAACAAGAGGCTCCACTTGAGGGACCTTCAAATTATGTCACTGCCGGGCGGCAAACGGTATTGATTCTTTCGATAAGCCTCTGGCGCGCCAATGGCGAGGCCTGGTTTGGAGCAGCCGAGACAGCCGGATCACCGTCTATGGGGCGCAAGGCGATGGATTGAAATGTTGACGCTGCCATAGGTATCGGGCAAAGACCGGCCGGAGGCAGAGCCCGAGGCCGAGCCGCCTGATCATGCCTGCGCGAGCCGTCTTCTTGCTGGACGGGTTCCCGGCTACGGCGCAACCGGCTCCCAGTGGCCGGAGTCTCCAGAACGCAAGATGGCCTGGATCACGGCCATGTTGGCGATGGAGTCCTCAAGGGGAACCGGGACTTCGCTGTTGTCAATGACGGCACGGGCAAAGGCGTCGCCCTGGAGGGTGTATTGATCGGCGATGGGAAAGCTCTCCGTCGCGATGCCGCTGTAGTCCAGGTCCCCGGTGGAGTCGATGAAAAGGCGCGTAGGGCGGTCGTTGGGCGCGTTGAAGGGAATCTCGATCTCGATGCGGCCCTCAGTACCCAGGAAGTGGACGCGCTGATAGGGGATCATCTGAGTACCGCAGGTGAAGATGGCTTGTCCGGCAGGGAAGTCGAGGATGGCCGAGGCCAGCCGATCGGTGCGCATCCCGGGATCGCGTTCGACCAGCGCCACCACCCGTTTCGGCTCCTGATCGAAGGCCAGGCGCGCGGATTGAATGCAGTAGCAGCCGATGTCGTAAATCCCGCCTCCGCCCATCTCAGGATGGTTGCGGATGTTGGCGGGATCGATGTTGAAGTAGCTGAAGTGCGCATTGACGGCGAGCAACCGGCCGATGCGGCCTTGGGCGATGAGTTCGCGCACGCGCTGCCACTGCCTGGCGCTGCGAATCA
>JAJYZK010000024.1:12556-15001 GCA_021799945.1 Acidobacteriota bacterium | reverse complement strand
CTCGGCGGTCGTGGCGGCCTTCGCGTTTGCGCCGGCGCAGGCGGCGCGCCTGCGAATTCCGCGCGGCTTCGGTTTTGTCGTGCCTCCCTCTTTCGCCGCGGAGGGCGCGGAGCGCCCTTTGTTGGCCTGCACCTTCATCGACCGGAAGTTTCCGCATCGTGCTCCCGACGGAGGCGCGATCCTGCGCGCCTTCTTCGGCGGCGCCGCCGGGGAAGCCATCCTGGGCGAGCCGGACGAGGCCATCGCGGACCGCGCGCGGCGGCAGCTTTCCCGAATTCTCGGACCGCTGCCGGAGCCGGCCTTCACCCTTGTGCGGCGCTGGCCCCGTTCGCTGCCTCAGTATGCAGTCGGGCACCTGGAGCGGATTTCCGAGCTGAAGCAGATGGCCGCCGAGCAGGGGGCGCTGCACCTGACGGGCAACGCCTACGGGGGCGTAGGACTGCCCGATCTCATTCGCGACGGGCGGGCGCTTGGGCGCCTGCTGGCGCGGACTGCCGGGGCCTCAAGTTCGCTGTAACACTCCGCCGGGCCGGGCGTGTGGCCGGCTTGGAAGACAAGGCCTTTGCGTGTCCTCCAATGCTCGCTTGCAAACCACAGGAAACGAGATCGCTTTTAGGAAGCGACTCCCATCAGGTCGCGCTCGGCTCGCAGCCAGTCCTGCTCGGGCGAACCCTCCGGCCAGCCACGCTCCGCCCAGTATTTTTCAGCCAAGCGCGCGATATCCTCGCGGGAAGGCGTTCCCCCCTGCTTCTTGGCGACCGGCTTCCGTCGCTTGGCGGGGGCCTTGGGCAGTTCCGAGCTTTTCGTCGTCATGGGGGTTCTCCTGAATCATGTTAATTGTTGCCTCGCGATACGAAGCGGACACTCCAAAATGATACGAAGAAAGCGAAGGGGATGCCAGCCTGAGATTTATTTACTCATGCGTTACCCGATGCGCTGGCACTAAATAATCATCAGAAAACAAAGGACTTGATAAATTCCGGAGACGGGTGAAAAGTAATGGGCCGGAGTCTCCTGGAAGGAATGCCGCTCAGACAGATCTCAGACGGCGGCGTCGGACCTCGGCGGCGGGGCCGGATTGGACCGGCGGGCGCATCCACCCGGGGCGGATCGCGCCGGACAGCCGGCCGCGGGAGTCGGAGAAGCGGCCATACAGGAGCGGCTTACAGCGTTTTCAGGTAGACGATGACCTTGCTGATGTCGCCCTTGGAAAGCACACTGCCGAACGGCGGCATGCCGCCATGGCCATTCGTGATGAAATCCGCAGCCTGCTCCGGTGTGACCAGCTTCTCTCGGAATACCCCGTGAAGATTGGGCGGTCCGAAGGGAGAGGTGTCTCCCGGCTGTTTGTTATGGCAGGTGACGCAGTTTTTCTGGAAGATCGCCTGGCCCTGTTTGGCGCTGGCGCTCAGGGCGGCAGACGGCGAGGCGGCGGAGCTGGCGGAATTCGCCAGAACAAAGAGAATCGCGCCTACGGAAAGAAGCGCGACGTACCGGGTCCATGCTGGTGAGGGCGAACGGGTTTCGACGCCAGCCATTCCTTTATAGCCTCCGGTGAGTGAGTCTGATGTGGCGGATCTTGCGGGATTCCCAGGACGACCGTGGAACCCTGCGGCGCGGACCGGATCAAAGTCGATCAGTCGATCCACGCAACTCGAGTCCGGGTTAAGCGGACCCGACGTTCATTTTCCTGACGAACTCCGAGAGAGAGCTCGCGATACCGGCGAAACCGCCGGCAGGGCGCTCTACAGCCTGAAATTTTCTCTGCCTACTCCAAGGCTATCGCGAAACGAAGCCTGCCGCAATCCCAACTTTCTTCCAATATCAAGATGATCTCGGACGGTTGCTTGGGCCCCCGCGCCGCTCCACATTGCCGCTCGGAAATCAGGAAACAGCGGCCGGCATGGCCGCCGGCGCCGGCGCCAGGCTGCGTTTGGGGTCCACGACAAGCCAGGCAACAGCGCTGAGGCCGGAAAGGATGGCGGCTGTGAGAAAGGCCGCCTCCCAGCCGAAATGGGCCGAGATCAACGGCGTGAGCGACGCAGTCAGGGCTCCGCCGATCTGTCCGCCGGCATTCATCAATCCTGAGACGATGCCCGAATATTCGCCCGCGATATCGGCGGATAACGCCCAGAAACAGCTCTGGGAAACATAGAGAGCGCCGGCGGCGGCGGCCAGCAGCAGGCTCGCCGTCCGAGCCTGCGGGGCCCGCGAGCCGAGGACGAGGAGAACGGCGGTGGAGGCCAGCGAAAGAGTCGAAAGTCCGCAACGCCCCCACCGATGACCCACGTGACGGGCGATCCAATCGCTGACGACTCCGCCGCCCAGCGATCCGCAGGTCATGGCCAGAAACGGCAGCATCGAAAACATGGCGCTGGCCTTCAGATCCAGCCCGCGAGTCTGCGCCAGATAAATGTAAAACCATCCGAAAAAGATCCAGGCCAC
>JAJYZK010000024.1:0-12546 GCA_021799945.1 Acidobacteriota bacterium | reverse complement strand
GAAATAGCTGGCGGTGATGGCGAGGATGTCTTTGTTGAGCAAAATCTTCGACCAGGGCGTCGGGGATTTTTTCCCGGGAGCTGGATCGGCCGATCTGCGGCCCCGGCGGATAATCCCGAGCTCCGCGGAAGACACCCGCAGATGCTCCTCCGGCGTATCCCGGGCGGCCAGAAACCAGACGGCGCCGACCACCAGACCCAGGCCCGCGCTCATCCAGAAAGAGGCGCGCCAGCCGAATCGCAGCACGATGGCGGTGACCAGTGGGGGGGTTAATCCCGAGCCCATGCCCACTCCGCCGAAGATGAGACCATTCGCTTTGCCCCGCTCCTCCACCGGAAACCATCGCTCCACAAACTGGTTGGTCGCCGGATACATGGTGGCCTCCCCCGCGCCGAGCGCCAACCGAACCAGAATCAGCACCGACACGGCGCCGGCCATGCCCGGGGGCACCAGGGAGGTGAGCACGGTGAACACTCCCCACCAGACCACGCCGATGCTCAGCACCAGACGCGGTCCATAGCGCCGCACCAGGACGCCTCCCGGCACCTGGAAGGCGGCGTATCCGATCAGAAATGCGCTGAAGATCCATCCCAGCCGGGTATTGTCAATCTTGAATTCCCGGCCGATTTCCACCCCGGCGATAGAGATATTGGTGCGATCCAGAAAAGCAACGGCGCTGAGAAGAAAGAGCCAGAAAACGAGGAGATAGCGCAGTGGAATGCCGCCAGCGAAGGGCCGCCTTTGCGGATCGGTCATTATCAGGTCTCCAACGCTCTCCGGCAGGGCGCCCGGCGGCGGGCGCACGACACCCGGCCGATTTCCGGTGCGGTATCTCGAAAGGAGTGGCTGGCAGGCTCCGAATCGATTGAACCCCGTCTACGATACCATCCGAAGATTGGCGGCGCTTAGGTCGATTGTCCGCCCCCCTCGAATCCCCGGTCAGATCCGAAGCGCGGCGCAAGGCGAGCTGGGGCGCCTGCGCTTTTACCTCCCGTCTGCCGCTGGCGCGACCTACGGAACCTAGCCTACGGAACCTAGCCTACGGAACCAGGGGAAGCACCAGCGCGGATGGCCGGGCGGCGTCATGAAAGACCGTATTGGTCGCCTTTTCAAAATTCTGCGCCGATTCCGGATCGTCCCAGGTATTGGGGTTGCGGTCGAAACGGGGGAAGTTGCTGCTGCTTACCTCCAGGCGGAGCCGGTGTCCGGCGAGAAAGACATTGCTGGTCGACCATAAATCGATATCCAGCTTGTAGACCTTGCCGGGGACGAGCTGCTTGGCCGTTTCTTGCGAATCCCGGTAGCGCGCCCGCAGGATGCCCTCGGTCAGGTTCCTGGCAAATCCGTCCGGCCCCACATCCACCAGCTTGGCGGTGAAGTCGGTATCGACCGCGGAGGAGGAGGCATACAGCTCCAGCCGGACCGGACCGGTCACCTCCGTATCCACGGTGAAGGGCGCGGTGGAATAGACCAGGACGTCCGGCCGCTGCTCGGCGGGTCGCTGATCGCGTGGACCGGCCGGCAGATGGACCGCGTCGCAGCACAGTGGACCCCCGATGGTGGGCGCCGGGTTCGCGGGATCATAGACATACCGGTCATAGGGAGAGGCGCCGGCAGGCTTCCCCAGCCCGCCGGGAGCCTGCGTGGAAAGAGCGCCGTCGCCGTTCAGAGAGTTCGCGCGCCCATTGGACTCAAGGAAAAATCGTGTTTCCTTCGCACGGGCCAGGGGCCATTCGCTTTCATCCCGCCACAGGTTGCGGCCCATAACGAAAATTCGCACCGGTTTTCCGCTGGCGAACTGATTTTGCGCCCCTTTGAAGAGATAGTCGTACCAGTCGAGGATGGTCCGGTCCGCATCGAACTCCGCCGCGGCCGGCCCGAAATCGACGGCTCCGATGTTGCGCCCGCCGCCGGCGTGTCCACCGATGGCCACCAGCAGACGCTGATTCCTGCGCGCCTCCTCATTCCCCGCGCCATCCCGGAGGCCCTGGTAATTGCGCAGGGATCCGCCCTGAAAGATGTCGTACCAGGCGGAGATGGTGAGAGCCGGAACCTGGATCTTCGCATAGTGGTCTTCGATCGACCACCGGCGCCAGTAGTCGTCGAAGGCCGGATGGGCCAGCCAGTCGAGATAGTAGGGGGCGAATTCCTGCGTCATTTCCGCGGGGGTGGAAGCGGAGGGAACGTTGAACAGGGGGTACTGCGCGAGAGGAACGGTCCGATCGCCGGTGAGCGCGTCCGACGCGGCGGTCAGCGCGCGCTCCACGGTATTCTGCGCCAGTCCGGTCGTCCAGGATTGATTGAACCACTGCTCGAAGGCACCGCCTTGATAGGTCCAATTGCGGTGGTAGTTGCTGGCGGTGACGAAGGGGCAGATGCCGGCGAGATGCGGCGGGGTGGCGATGGCGGCCAGCATTTGCGTGGCCCCCACATAAGAGCCTCCGAACATGCCGACCTTTCCGTTGGAATAGGGGAGCGCGGCCGCCCACTCCACGGTATCGTAACCGTCATTGGACTCATTCCGGAAGGGATACCATTCTCCGTGCGAGGTGTATCTGCCCCGCACGTCCTGGACCACGACAACGTAGCCGCGGGCCGCGGCGCGAATCCCGAAGGCGGCTTCGCCGTCCTTGTTGTAAGGCGTCCGCTGCAGCAGCACGGGAAACCTTCCCGCGGCGTCCGGCCGGTAAACATCCGCATAGAGAATCACGCCGTCGCGCATCGTCGCGGCCACGCCGCGCTCCATTGCGACGGGATAGGGGCCGTCGGCGCGCAGGGGAAGGCTGGCGGCCAGGACCAGGAAAAGGACCAGGAAAAGCGGCAATGCGATCCGTTTCAGAGCGACTCTCACGTTTGCGACCTCCGCCGGCGACCAGTCTATCCAGAATCGCCCGATCTTGCCGAATCGCCCTTCACCGGCAGCGGCGCTCCGCCGGTCAAATGTGGCAGGAGGCCGCTCCGCGCTTCTCCAGGTATTTCTGGTGGTATTCCTCCGCCCGCCAGAATGTCTGCGCCGGCGCCACCTGGGTGACGATGGGCCGCCCAAATCTTCCGGAGGCGGTCAGGGCGGCGATCGCCGCTTTGGCCAGCTCCTCCTGCCGGGGGGAGTGAAAGAAGACGACGCTGCGGTACTGGGAGCCCCAATCCGGACCCTGGCGGTTGCGCTGCGTGGGGTCATGCAGGTCGAAAAATAGATCGAGCAGCTCCTGGTAGCCGACGGCGGCGGGATCGAAGACCACCTGGACCACTTCGGCATGCCCGGTGCGATCCGTGCAGACGTCCTTGTAGGTGGGATTTTCAAGCGCGCCGCCTTCGTAGCCGACGGCCGTCTCGATCACGCCAGGCCGCTGACGGAAGCGAGCCTCCACCCCCCAGAAACAACCGGCTCCAAACGTCGCCGTCTCCATCTCTCCTCCTGCATCGCGCCGTTTCAACGGCGCGGCGCGCGGCGCAATGCAGGCCGCGCCTTCTTCGGCGCCCCGGCCGCCGCTTTGCCCGCCCGTCCGCCCGCGGCGCGCTTGAGCAGGCGGACCTCCTCCTCGCTCAATTCCCGCATCTCTCCGGGAGGCAGGTCGAGGACCAGCGGCCCATATCCCACGCGGCGTATTTTTTCCGCGTGGTGTCCCACCTCCTCCAGCATCTTGCGGATCTCGCGGTTTCTGCCTTCGGTGAGCGACAGCTCATACCAGGGATTGTCTCCTCCCCGCACCAGCCGGATCCTGGCGGGCTGGGTCATCACCCGTCCCGGGCGCTCTCCGGGGCGGCCTTTGTCGATCATGACCCCGGCTCTGAGCTGATCGAGCGCCCGCGGGCTCGGAGTCCCGGCGATTTTCACCAGGTAGGTCTTTTCGACCTTTGCCGCCGGGCGGCTTAAGGCGTTGGTCAGCTCCCCGTCGTTGGTGAACAGCAGGAGCCCCTCACTCTGGTAGTCCAGCCGGCCGACCGGGAAGAGCCGCAGTCCGGTCCGGGAGAAGAACTCCATCACGGTCCGTCGCCCCTGCGGGTCGCTCGCGGTGGACACCACCGCCCTGGGCTTGTTGAGCATGAAGTAACGGAGGCGCACGGCGGGACGAAGAAGCTTTCCGTCCACACGGATGTGGTCCCGGTCGGGGTCGGCCTTCGCTCCCAACTCGGCAACCGTCTTTCCATTCACCCGCACGCGGCCGGAAACGATGAATTCCTCCGACTTGCGGCGGGAGGCGATGCCGGCCGAGGCGAGGATTTTCTGCAATCTCTCCTCCCTGCGATCCTGCGGCGCCCCGGCCGCTTCCTCCAATGTCCGCGGTTTGCGGGAGCCGCTCATGATTCGCCCTGTCGGGATTCTTCCAGCTCCGCCGCGGCCTCGGTGGACAGAGGCATTTCACCGGCTTCAGAGGCCGCGCCGCCGGCTGGCGACGTCGGCTCGGGGGCGGCTTCCGCCTCCGTAAACAAGGGAGGCGCCGGGGGCGCTTCCGAAGCCTGCTCCTCCAGTTCGCCGGCCATGGTTTCGAACTCTTCCATGCTCGGCAGTTCGTTCAGATCCTTCAGGCCGAATCGAAGCAGGAACTCCTTGGTGGTCTTGTACAGGATGGGTCTGCCGATCACCTGCTTGCGCCCGGCGGTGGTCACCAGCTTCCGGCCGATCAGGCCGGCCAGCACTCCGCCGGTGTCCACGCCTCGAATCTCGCCGATCTCGGGAGCTGTGATCGGCTGTTTGTAGGCAATCACCGCCAGTGTCTCCAAGGCCTTCAGGGAGAGCTTCATGGGCGGCTTGAGACTCTTGACGAAGCTGCGAACCGCATCGTGATATTCCGGTTTGGTGGCCATGCGATACCCGCCGGCGATCTCACGGATCTCCATGCCCCTGGGGCTCTCGCTGTAATCGCCGATCAGCTCGGTGAGGACGCCGGCGATCACCTCCCGCGCCTTCCGCTCGCGCTGCCGGGCCGCCTTTCTGGCATCGGCCTCCGCAGCCGGAGCGAGGTCTTCGCTGCGAAGAGCAAAGCCCGCTTCGGGACCGGGGCCCTCCACAGCCGGCGCCGCCTCGGCGGCGGGGGGATCCGGCAGGAGCTCCGGCAGGGAATCCAAAGCCGCCGTCGGAAGCTCGCGCTCCGGCTGGCCGTCGATCTCGAGACGCTCACTCTCCCGCAGGCCGCCGTTTTCCAGGCCTTCCGCGATCTCGTCGGCAAACACTTGAACAAGCTGAGCGAGGGTGACCGGCTCCTCGGCTGCGTATACGACTGCTTCGATCTTGGCTTTCAGGCTCATGGACAATGCGGCGCAACAAAATGGCGTCTCGACACATAGTATCGAAGCCCCTTCTGTTTGGCTTGCCGCCCGCCGTTGGGAGGCCGGACCGAACGCCGCAGGAATCCGCGCCAGCGATTCCAATTCCTTGAGTTCGATCGCGCGCGCTCAGGCGCTCAGATGGTGGCGAACGTCGGCCCCCCGCACCCAGAAGATCACATCCTCGGCGACGTTCGTCGCGTGGTCCCCCACCCGCTCCAGGTTGCGGGCGATCAGCAGCGCGTGCAGCGCTTGCGGCGCATACAGGGGCTGCTCTTGAATCATGGCCGAGAGGGAAAAGAAAGCCGCGTCGTTGAGCTTATCCACGCTGTCATCCATGGCCAGAACCGATTGCGCAACCTCCGCGTCGGCCTCGATGAATCCCTGAAGCGCTCTGCGCACCATCGAAGAGGCGAGAGCGGCCATGCGGGGAATGTCCACCGGGAGTTCGACTGCGGGCAGCGCATGCAGATCCCGGACGCGTTCGCTGATGCTGACCGCCTGGTCGCCGACCCGTTCCAGATCGGCGTTGATTTTAATCACGGCGAGAATGAAGCGCAGGTCGATCGCCATCGGTTGCTCCATGGCCAGAAGGTCGAGCGCCATTTGATCGATTTCCCGCTCGAAGCTGTTGATGGAGGCTTCGCTGCGCGCCACCAGGTCGCAGAGCGAGAGGTCGCGAACCCGGTAGGCTTCCACCGCCCGTTGAATTGCCTGTTCGGCCATCCCGGCCATAACCAGAAGCCGCTCCTTCAGATCGTCGAGTTGGCGATGAAAACGGATTCGCGTCATCCAAACCTGCCTGTGATGTAATCCTCGGTGCGTTTGTCGCGGGGATTGGTGAAGATCTTGTGCGTGGCGTCGAACTCCACCAGTCTCCCATTCAGGAAGAAGCCGGTGTTCTCCGCGACGCGAGCGGCCTGCTGCATATTATGGGTGACGATAACGATCGTATACTGGGATTTCAATTGGAAGATCAGGTCTTCAATTTTGGCGGTGGAGACCGGGTCGAGCGCGGAGGCCGGCTCATCCATCAGCATCACTTCGGGATCCACCGCCAGCGCTCGGGCGATGCAGAGCCGCTGCTGCTGGCCGCCGGAAAGACTGGCCCCGGATTTCTTCTTCAGGTCGTCTTTCACTTCCTCCCAGAGGGCGGCCTGTTCGAGCGACCGCTGCACCACCTCGTCCAGAACGACGCGGTTCCGGTAGCCGTTCAACCGCAGGCCCGAGGCGACGTTGTCGTAAATGGACATGGTTGGAAAGGGATTCGGCCGCTGAAAGACCATGCCGACGCGGCGGCGGATCTCCACCGGCGATGCCTGGGTGTAGATATCCAGTTGTCCGATCAGGACGGAGCCGGTAACCCGGCCCACCGGATTGGTCTCGTGCATCCGGTTCAGGCAGCGGACAAACGTGGACTTGCCGCAGCCGGAGGGTCCAATGAGGGCTGTGGCGTGATTCGCCGGGATCCGCAGATTGATGTTCTGCAGGGTGTGGTTGGACCCATACCAGGCATTCAACTCCGAGACTTCGATGCCGACGCCCACTAGCTCGCCCCCCTCAGCACGCCGCGGCCGGCGACATACCGCACCAGCCCCACGGAGACCACAATCAGCAGGATCAGGACCAGGGATCCGGCCCAGGCCAGGCGATGCCAATCGTCGTAGGGAGAGGTGGCGTACACAAAGATCTGCAAGGGCAGCGCGGCGATCGGCTGATTGATGCTGGTGCTCCAGAACTGATTTCCGAATGCGGTGAAAAGCAGCGGAGCCGTCTCTCCGGCAACCCGGGCGAAGGCCAGCATGCAGCCGGTAATGACGCCCGGCGAGGCGGTGCGCAAGGTAATCGAGAGAACGGAACGCCAGCGCGGAACGCCCAGCCCGAGAGCCGCCTCCCGCACACTGAGAGGAACCATCAGGAGCATCTCCTCGGTCGTCCGGGTGATGGTTGGAATCATCATGATGCCCAGAGCGACGCCTCCGGAGAACGCGGAGAAGTGCTTTTGCGGCAAAACGATCAGGGCGTAAACGGAGACGCCCATGACGATGGAGGGCACGCCGTTGAGAACATCCGCGGTAAAGCGGATGGTATTCGCCAGCCGGCCGCCCCGCCCGAACTCCGCAACATAAATGCCCGCGGCGATCCCGATCGGAACGCCCAGCGCGCTGGCGATTCCCAGCAGGATGGCGGAGCCCAAAATCGCATTGCCCATGCCGCCTCCCGTCTCGCCCACGGGCGCCGGCGGCCGGGTGAAGAACGCCAGGTTGAGCGAACTGGCCCCTTTATAGAGCAGGTAAAAGAATATGGCGACCAGCGGCGCCATCACCAGAATGGTGCTGGCGACGGCCGCCGTGGTGGCCAGATGATTGGCCAGCATGCGCCGGATCCGGTTGGAGGAGCGCAGGCGGCGCGGCGCTCGGAGTTCGCGGGCGGCCATCGGCTAAGCGCCCCTGACCGGCGCGCCTCTGGTAACCGCCCAGACCAGCACGCGAGCCAACGCGTTGACCACGATGGTGACGATGAACAGCGCCAGCCCAATCTCAATCAGAGCGCTCAGATAGAGATTGTCGGAGGCTTCGCTGAATTCGTTGGCGATCACGCTCGCCATGCTGTATCCCAGATCGAGAAGGGACCGGGAAATCTCCGGGCGGTTGCCGATCACCATGGTTACCGCCATGGTTTCCCCGAGAGCCCGGCCCAGGCCCAGAATAATGGCGCCCACGATTCCGATGCGGGCATTGCGCAGCACGCCCATGCGGATCATCTCCCATCGGGTGGCGCCCAGGGCCAACGCCGCCTCCCGCTGCGCCTGCGGCACGGCCGAAATCACTTCCCGGGTAAGGGAGGAAACGATCGGCAAAATCATGATCGCGAGTATGACCCCGCCGGCGAACATGCCCACTCCATAATTGGGCTCAACAAACAGGCCGCTCCAGCCCAGAACGCGGATCAAAAAAGGGTTGACGGAATCCCGCAGCAGAGGCACCAGAACAAAGATCGCCCAGAGCCCGTAAACCACGCTGGGAATTGCGGCCAGCAGCTCGGTGACAAAGGCCAGCGGGGCTCGCAGGAAGCCGGGACACATTTCGGTGAGAAAGACGGCGACCCCGACGGCCAGCGGCACGGCAATGATCAACGCCAGAATCGATGAAACGAGCGTTCCGTAGATGAAGGGGAAGGCGCCATAGTCGCCATTGACCGGATCCCAGGCCGAACGAAAAAAAAACGCCACGCCGAATTTGTCGATGGAGAGCCGGGACCCGGAAACCAGCTCATACAGGATCAGGGCCACAATCGCGAAGATACAGAGGGCGCACAGCAGGATTACAGCGCTGAAGATGCGGTCCGCAAAGGCCGAGGACCTGCGGCTTTGCAGGAAGGCGCGGGCCGGTGACTGCGAGGACCCCGAATCCGGAAACGAGGAACCGGCGGGTTTCTGGATACGCTCGGACTCGCCAGCCACATTCGGCACCTGAATTCGAATTTCCACTGCGACTACGCTAACGCCCCCAGTTGAACGGGAGATGAAATCGCGAGGATTCCAACGCAGGCTTCAGATCGACGCCGGCGCTCTGGGGCCGTCCCGTCCTGTCCCGGACAAATCCGTCCCACGCCCGGCGGAATTCGGTCGGGATCTCCGCCAGACCTTTCGGACTGAATCATATCAGGCATTCGGGGTGAGGCAGTGCGGGCAGGCGGGCAAGCAGGCGGCAGGAAGGCGGCGTCCAGGCGATTTCTCTTACCGATCGGCGGGCCGGGAGGCCAGCGCCCCCTCGCTCCTTTCCTCCTCGGCTTTCGCCGGCGCCGTCGGGCGCTCTCCGTCGGTCGCAGGCTGGGAGGGGGGCAGGCAGCGGGGCAGGCGAAAGAGAAATGTGGCCCCGGAGCCAAGCTCGCTCTCGCAGCGAATGTCTCCTCCGTGGAGGTGGACCACCTGTTTCGCAATCGCCAGACCCAGCCCGGTGCCGCCCGATTCCCGAGACCTCGCCTTATCGACCCGGTAGAATCGCTCGAAGATGCGATCCAGGTGCTCGAAGGCGATTCCGGAGCCGAAATCCTGTACGTAGAACTCGACGCAGCTCTCCAGGCAGCGCGCGCCGGCGCGAATGCGCATGCCGGTCTTTCCGTATTTGATCGCGTTCTCGACCAGATTGCCGAAGACCTGATCCAGCGCATCGGGATCCGCCATCACCGGCTGGTCGGTCTTCTCTACGATTTCAAGAATCAGATTGGAATCGAGAACCAGTCCGGCCAGGGAGGTCACCGCGTCCCCCACGATCCGGGAGGCCGGAATCGAGCGAAGCTGCACCTTGTAATCGCCGGACTCCACTCCGGCCAGCGCCAGCAGATCCTCTGTGAGCCGGCTCATCCGGCCGGCGTTCTTGAGGATGATCTGCAGGAACTCCCTCGCCTGACCGATGATTTCTCCGCTATCCAGCAGGGTTTCCACATACCCCATGACGCAGGTGAGCGGCGTGCGGAGCTCGTGGGAAACATTGGCGATGAAATCCCGCCGGCTAGCCTCCGACCGCTCAATCTCCGAGATGTCGTGCAGAACGGCGACCGCGCCGCCGCCGGGCATGGGGGCGGCGTTGACTTCGAAGACCCGGCCGGGGGCCAGAGAGGTGGAGCGCGCCCGTCCGTCGCTACCCTGTTGCAGCGCCGTGGAGACCGCAGTCAGAACCTCCGGATCGCGCACGGAGTTCACCAGCGCGCGCCCTTCCTGGATGGGCGTCAGCGCGATCTTCCGCAGAACCGCATTGCACCAGCTCACGCGCCCCGCTGCATCCACCGCGATCACCGCTTCCTGCATGCTGTTCAACAGCGCGGTCAGCTCGCTGCGGCTGCTTTCAAGAGCCTGAAAGCTTTGTTCCAGGCGGCTTGCGGTGGTGTCCAGGGCTCGGGCCACCGCCGAGTATTCATCCAGGTCGGCCTCCTCAACCCGAGCCGAAAGGTCGCCGTTGGCCACCCGCTGAGCGAAGACCACGATCCGGTTGAGCCGCCGGGCCGAACGCCATGCCATGATGGCGGCCAGGACGGCGCCGATCAACATGGATACGACAAGAGAAGCGAGCAGATCGCGGGAAAATGCTCTCACCGGCGCAGCAATGACAGAGAGAGGCTCCGCCATGCGGAGCGCCTCCCGCCCTCCCGGGCCTCCCGAATCAGCAGCGACCGCGACATAGACGTATCCATTCCGTTCCTCGACGGCGGTAGCCTCGGGGTGGGCCAGCGCTGCGGCTACTTCGCCGGGGATGCCGGAGTTCGCAGTCGAGGATTCCTGAGGTGGGAGCGGCGACGCGCTGAGCAATCGGCCGTCCGCGCCGAAGACGGAGGTCGCGGCCCCGGTCTCCTGGGCAACCCGCCGGACCGCGATGGCCAGAGAGCCGCTTTCGGACGGCGGAATCTGCAGCACGGCCAGATGGGCCTTTTGCGCAAGCGAGACCTCCGCGCGGCGTTGCAGCACCCCCTCGAGCCTGTGCGCGGACAGTTCGATCAGCGCCGCTCCAGCCAGCAGCGCCAGCCCGAAGGCGAACAACAATCTGCTCAGAACTCTCCCGGTCACCGGATGTCCCTTGGTGCGATTTGGGGGGGGGCTGGGCGGCTGGTTTTCATGGGATCCGATCCCCGGCCTGGCGGCCATGGGCAAGGTTAGGCGGAA
Organism: Acidobacteriota bacterium; assembly: GCA_021799945.1. Classification (GTDB taxonomy): domain Bacteria; phylum Acidobacteriota; class Terriglobia; order Terriglobales; family Acidobacteriaceae; genus PALSA-350. The sequence goes on along the minus strand of JAJYZK010000024.1, from coordinate 1,622 downwards.
CGGGGTATCTCAAACCGGTATCCGGCACCGCGCATCGTCTTGAGATAACGAGGGTTTTCCGGGTCCGACTCAATTTTCTCACGGATCCGCCTCACATAAACATCCACGGACCGCGGGGTCACGAACCGGGCGTCGCCCCAGACCGCGTCCAGCAGGTGATCGCGGCTGAAGACCCGCCCCGGATGCCGGGCAAGGTAATCCAGCAGCCGGAATTCCGTGGCTGTGGTGCTGGTAAGTTCGCCCCGCACTTTGAGTTGCATGGCGTTGGCGTCGATCACCACCTCGTCGAACTGGATCACCGAGGGCGCCGTCGGACGCTCAAAGCGGCGCAGCACCGCCTTCACCCGGGCCACCAGTTCGCGGGTGGCGAAGGGTTTGGTCACATAGTCGTCGGCCCCCATCTCCAGACCCAGCACCCGGTCGTTTTCCGAGGCCCGCGCGGTGAGAAAGATGATCGGCACGCTGCTCAGCGCCACGTGGCTGCGCAGTCGCCGGCATACATCCAGCCCGTCTCCGCCGGGCACCATGATGTCCAGCAGAAACAGAGAGGGCGGCTGCTTTTCGGCCTCCTGGATAAGATTGGCGGGCGTCGCGTAGAGCCGCACGGGAAAACCGGCAGCCTCCAGGTGGTGCTGCACCAGACGGGAGATATCGGCGTCGTCCTCTAAAACTGTCACAGTCTGGGTCAACGGCTTGCCTCAACTTTCAAACCGGGTCCTCCCGGGCAAGGTAGGCTGGAAAAGGGCGGCATTCTCACGCCAGCGTATCGCAATCCCGGCAAATACACTGCAAAAGTATCGTGAATCCTGTACCGCGTGCGGCGTCGATAGCTCTGGCTGGACAGAAAATGGCGGCGACGTCTCGCGGCCAGGGTTGTAAAGTAACCTCAGATCCGGCCAGGTCGATCAAACATCCACCCGCTTTGGAAATTCGAGGAACCGGCCAATTGGCTCTCTCCACGATTCTTTGCATCGACGATGAAGAGCTCGGACTTGAAATCCGAAAAATGGTTCTCGAGCTCGAAGGTTACCGGGTGCTCACCGCCCGGGACGGTCGCGGCGGACTGCGGATCTTCAAGTCGCAGCAGGTCGATGCGGTAGTGATCGACTTTAGTTTGCCGGGGCTGGATGGGGGACAGGTGGCGGCCAGGATGCGCGCGCTCCGGCCAGAGGTTCCCATCCTCATGCTCTCTGCCTACGTTACGCTGCCGGAAAGCGTCATGCAGGTGGTCGACCTGTCCGCAACGAAGGGCGACGGAGCCTCCGACCTGGCCATCCAGCTCAAAGCGCTGCTTCGGGGAAGAAACCGGGGTGGTCGAGCCCGAGGCTCCGGCCGGAAATCGACCGCCCAACCCGCGGCCGCGCGTGGCGGCAAAGGCCGCCGCCGATGACCGCCGCGCATAACAGATGACCGTCCAGTTTCGGCCGCCGGGGCTCAGCGCGCTCGTCCCGGCCGGGACGGCCTCAGATCGACTGCACCGGAATCAAGGTCAGGTCGTCCACCAGTCCCACTTCCTTCTGGACGAAGGGTTCGGCATACAGGACACCGCCGAGCAGTCCATAATGGCGGGCCATGGCGAAGGTGCGTTCGCGTATCTCCCGCTCCGGCACGAACAGATCGCT
>JAJYZK010000403.1 GCA_021799945.1 Acidobacteriota bacterium | reverse complement strand
GAGCCGTGATTGACGATGCAGACGCCGCGGACTCCCAGCAACGGGGCGCCGCCGTATTCGGAGTAGTCGAGCCGTTTCTTGAAGTCGTTGAAGGCCTTGTGGGAGAGCAGCGCGCCGACCTGCGCGGTCACGGTGGAGTTCAGCGACTGGCGCAGCAGATCGCGCACCAGCTTGGCCAGCCCCTCTGAGGTTTTCAACGCGACATTGCCGACGAATCCGTCGCAAACCACCACGTCGGCGTTGCCGTTATAGATATCGCGGCCTTCCACATTTCCGATGAAGTTCAGGGAGAGCTGCTTCATCAGCGGCCAAGCCTCGCGCGTGAGATCGTTGCCCTTGCCCTCTTCCTCGCCGATGGATAACAGCCCGACGCGGGGACGGCCGATCTTGAGAACGCTTCGAGCGTACATCTCGCCCATTACCGCGAACTGCACGAGATTATGGGGCTTGCAATCTACGTTGGCGCCGACATCGAGAAGCACGCAGGGAGACCCGGTGGAGGTGGGGAGCATTTTCGCCAACGCGGGGCGGTCCACTCCAGGCAGGGCGCCGAGAACCATCTTCGCGATCGCCATCGCCGCCCCGGTGTTGCCGGCGGTGATGAAGCCCGCGGCCTGGCATTCCTTCACCAGGCGCAGCCCGACCCGCATGCTGCTCTCCGGTTTTTTTCGGATCGCCGCCGCCGCCTTCTCGTCCATGGCGATCCATTCTTTCGCTGGAACGATGCGGATGGGGAGCCGCTCATAACCGATCAGCTCGTTAAAGGCCGGACGGAGACACTCCTCCGGGCCGACCAGATGAACCCGCACCGGGAGATGACGGCAGGCCTGGATTGCGCCCTTGATCTCCGGCTCGGGCGCCTTGTCGGAGCCCATGGCGTCCAGGGCGATGTCGGTCAGCTCGGAAGCTGTTGCCGTCAGGCTTCTTTGCCTTCGAGAATTTCGCGACCTTTGTATGTCCCGCATTTCGGGCAAGCCCTGTGAGGTAATTTGCGCTCATGACAGTTCGGGCATTCCGACAGGGTGACCCCTGTCAGCGCGTCATGGGAGCGCCGTTTGGAAGTGCGGGCCTTGGAATGGCGCCGCTTCGGATTTGGCATTGCGAATTCCCTTTCGGCGCCCGCTCGGCGCTGCTCCCTCATCGGCGGCCAGACGCCTGAAGCGATGACCGCTCGCGGACGCTCTCAACTTTGCGTGTTCATCCTGCTGCGAAGGTCTGCGAGCGTTGCCCAGCGCGCATCGGTGAGGCCCGCTTCGCAAGTGCACCTCTCGGTGTTGAGGTTCCGGCCGCAGCCAGGGCACCAACCTCTGCAGCCTTGCCGGCAAAGCGTTTTTGCGGGAAGGGAAAGCAACACCTGTTCCCGGAGCGCATCCTCGACGGCAAGACCACCCTCCTGATAGTACCCGATTTCCGTATCGGAGGTCGATATCGCCCGCTCCGCGGCTCCCGCATCCGCGGCCGAAGGGCGGAAGAGCAGGTCGAATCGATCCTCCAGCGCGTGCTCCACGGGCTCAAGGCAGCGGGCGCACAGGGCTTCAAACCGTCCCTGGTAGTGCGCCCGCAGGCGGATGTCCTGAATCACTCGATGCGGACCCCGATGCTCCTCAATCAGCTCCGCGCGTCCTTCCACCGCCAGGTCGCCGAGCTGCCGGATGCCGGGTGCATATTCGATGGTCCCGCTTGAAAACGCGTGCCGGAATTCAAGGGGCTCCCGTTCCAGTTCGAGAACCGATAGCAACATCGCGAGCCTCACAGGATCCGCGCCGTGAGGGGCAAGCTCGCAGCCCCGGGCCGAGCGCGTGGAATCAAAACCGGTAGAAGAAGCCCATGGACGGCAGCATCGACGTCCGCAATGTGTGGTTATCGAGAAGAATCTCTCCGAAGGTCGGAGTCTTGTAATGTATACCGCGGTACTGCACTCGAAAACCGAACCTGCCCGTGGCCGGATAATCGAGACCGACGCTGTATTCGAAGGTGGGCAGATCTTCGGTGCTCAAAGAATAGTTCCCGATAACCTCCTTGACCGGGGAGGCGAAAACAATACCGGAGCCCACGGTGATGAAACCCTGCATGCGGTAGTACGTTTGCGAATGCAGCAGATAGGCCATGGTGAGTTCCGTAATGCGGCCCTCCACCTGCGCCAGAAGATTCTTGTTGTAGCTATCCTCGAACTTCATCGTGCTGAGGTTCACTTCATAGCCCAGCCACCCCCGATAGGGGCGCCGCAGGCTGAGCAGCCCGCCACCCGCTTCGGTGGTGTCCACCCGGATGAAGTTCCCGTTCGTATCGTTTGAGATTTCGACGAGCCCGCTCAAGGCAACGTTGTACTTGTACAGGGGGCTGTGAGACGCCGGCAGCGGAGCGGTGGGAAGGGCCTGGGACGAGCTTTGGGAGGGCTCCTGAGCCTGGACCGGTTCATTATTCTGCGCCAGGGAAGGAGACGCTGTCGCCAGCGCCGCTGCGGCCAAAAAGAGCAAAGCCGGATGAAGGAAGGGATTGCCGCGCATCGCGGCCAGCCCGGCGAAGGGAGCCAATTGTTTCAAACGGACACCACGCATCTTCGGATTCTTCCCGGGAAACTCTGAACAAGCTCTGTCCTGCGGCGCCCGCGGTCCCGGGAACACGAATGCCCCTTTGTTTCCGCTGGGCGCCAGGCAGAGGCTGAGGCCCGCATGCTCGCATGCGCCCCACCCTTTCCGAACTTTCCCCGGTCTTCCTTCACTATAAATGGTTCCCAGCGCGCAGCAGCCGCCAACCTCCTTCGGGGCCGCTCGGAAGACCGTCTCCGGCTGAGCTTTCGAGAAACAGGCGAATCCCCGCCACTCCGGCCGCGCCGGCGGCCAGACAATCCGCAGCGTTCCCCGGGGCGATGCCGCCCAGCGCGAAGACGGGCATTCCTTCGGCCGTGACGCAGGCTCGCCGCAGCGCATCCAGACCCTGGGGCGGCCTTCGAGCCTCTCCCTTCGCCGCATCCTTCGAAAATATCGGCGAAAACAGCACGAAGTCCGCTCCCAGACTGCGCGCGGCCGCCACCTCCCCAACAGCATGGCAGGCCATGCTCACAATAGCCTGTCGGCCGGCCCGGGCGAAGGCCCGGCGCACGCCCTCGACTGCCCTCGCCGCCGGCCGGCCGGGGAAATGGACTCCGCCGGC
>JAJYZK010000402.1 GCA_021799945.1 Acidobacteriota bacterium | reverse complement strand
ATCCCCAGATCTCTCCCAGCCGGCGAATCGGAGGGAAGCGAAGCCTTTCCAGGCCCAGAGCCTCGATCGCTCCCCGGTCCCAATCCATTGACCTGAGGTTCAGCAGGTCGAAGGCCGCGCCGTTGGTGGCTTCGCTGGAGGGAGCTTCGCCGCACAGCGCGCCGGCGACGAAGTCTCCCAGAGAGACGGGAATCAACCCGGGAGCCAGTTCTCCCCGCTCCTTCAGCCAGAAGAGAAAGGCCGCGGGCCCACCCGCTTTGAGTTCACTGCCCATCTCCTGGCGCTGCGCGGCGGTGATCCGCGCAAGGAGCAGGTCGAAATAGCTGCCGGTCCCGGCGGGGTGGGGCTCCAGCGCGCGCTGGTCGCGCCATCCGATGCAGTTGGAGCGGGCCGCGCCGCGCGCATCGGTCAGCACCAGGCTCGACATCTGCCCGCAGACCACAAGGCCATCGCAGGGGGCGGCCGGGGGCGCCAGCTCGGCGATCAAAGCGGCGGTCGCGGCGACAATGGTTGCCGGATCGATCTCCATGCGCCGGGCGGCGCCTCCGCTCACAGGCGCGGGAAAGGGCCGGCGCAGTATGCGCTCTACCCGGCACTGCTCCGGGTCGAGCACGGCGCCCTTCAGATACGAGGTTCCCAGGTCAATTCCGATGAACGGCATTCTGCATCCTTGCGCCGGCGGCCGGCGTGGAAGAATCCCCAGCCAGTATGCTACGGCGGGCCGCATCGGAGCCGGGCCGCCGGCGAGACTGCCGGGAACAATCTCCGGGTTGTAAACTGGTGGGGAGGTGTGTATGTCGGAGATCGCGCGCCGGAGGGCCGTTCCGGTAAAGATTGGCCGGGTGCTGGTTGGGTCAGGGGCGCCGGTGGTGGTGCAGTCCATGACCAATACCGACACCGCCGACATCCAGGGCACCGTCCAGCAGGTGGCCGCGCTGACCGCCGCCGGCTCGGAGCTGGTGCGGGTGACGGTGAACAACGACGCGGCGGCCCGCGCCGTACCCCACATTGTGGATGGTCTGGCGAAACTGGGCGTCGAAGCGCCCATCGTCGGCGACTTTCACTATAACGGCCACCTGCTGCTCAAAAAATATCCGGAGTGCGCCCGCTCCCTGGCCAAATACCGCATCAATCCCGGCAACGTCTCCATCGGCCGCAAGGACGACGACAACTTCCGCACCATGATCGAGTGCGCGGTGGAGAACGGGAAGCCGGTGCGCATCGGCGTGAACTGGGGCTCGCTGGACCAGGCCCTGCTCACCCGGCTGATGGACGAGAATTCCCGTCTGCCGCAGCCGCGGGAGGCGCGCGATGTCATGATCGAGGCCATGCTGGCCAGCGCTCTCCACTCCGCCGCGGCGGCCGAGCGCTACGGCCTGCGCCGGGATCAGATTGTGCTCAGCGCCAAGGTCAGCGGCGTGCGCGACCTGATCGAAGTCTACGAACTGCTGGCCGCGCGCTGCGAGTATGCCCTGCACCTGGGCCTCACCGAGGCGGGCATGAGCTACAAGGGAATCGTGGCCTCGGCCGCCGGGCTCGCGCCCCTGCTGCTGAAAGGCATCGGCGACACCATCCGGGTCTCGCTCACGCCCAGGCCCAACGGGGACCGCGCCGAAGAGGTGCTGGTGGCCCAGCAGATTCTCCAGTCCCTGGGCATCCGCAGCTTCAGCCCGCAGGTGACCGCCTGCCCCGGCTGCGGCCGCACCAGCAGCACGTATTTCCAGGAGCTCACCGAGCAGATCCAGAGCTATGTGCGGGATTCGATGCCCGTCTGGCGCGTTCGCTACCCCGGCGTCGAGGAGATGAAGCTGGCGGTGATGGGCTGTGTGGTGAATGGCCCCGGAGAGTCCAAGCACGCCAATATCGGCATCTCCCTGCCCGGAACCTTTGAGGAGCCCAAGGCTCCGGTCTACGTGGATGGGCGGCTGGCGACCACGCTGCGCGGCGAGGGAATCGTGGAGGAGTTCAAGCAGATTCTCGACGAGTACGTGGCCACCCGCTACGGCGCTGGAATCCGCGAAGAAGGCCTGGTCCAGATCCGCTGAAAGCGGCCGCCAAGCGGGCGCGGTCGCTCCCGCGCATCTGCGCATCCCGCTTGCCGCTTCGACTCTTTGCTCCCCGAACGACCCGCGCCGACAGGATATGGCAGACAGATTATGATGGGAGACGCCGCGCTCGTCGGTGGCGTCGTTGGCGACAGGCATGGCATTGTTCGGCATTGCATTGGGAGGATAGTGGCTGAGCGAAGCGCCGGGCGGCATCGAATTGCAACCCTATGTTTCCAGGCGCTCCGCCGCGTCAGCCCCGGCGAAGCGCGCAATCGAGCCTGCGAGCGGCCGGCGTCGCTCCCTGTGTCCGCGCCCCGCCACGCAATCTCTGCCGGCCGCGTTGGCGAACCGGCTCCGGGCGCAGGTATGGAGCGCGGCTCGACCCTGCGCCCCTTGCAGTCCCGCGTTCTCCGTTGCATTTTTGAGGTGGAAGTGAAGATTGCCGTTCTCCCCGGCCTGCTGCTGGCATGCTGCTTTTGCGCCCCGCTTTCCCGGGCGCAGCAAGCGCCTCCCGAATCCACCCCCTCTTTTCACGCTGTCGCGCGGACGGTTGCAACCGAGGACCCGTCGGATCCCACCGGCGGCGGTCCACCGGCCGACCCGATTGCGGATCTTCCGGCCCCTGTTCCGGATATCGATCCCTTCAGCTCGACCTACATTCCCATGGATAGCTGGATCTATCCCGCCATGGACCGGCTGCACGCGATGGGTTACGTCGATACGGCCTATTCCGACCTGCGTCCCTGGACTCGCCTCACGGTCGCGGAAATGCTGCAGGAGTCCAAAGACAAAATCACCCGTCATCTCGACGACGAGCAGGCGGTGGAGACCTACCTGGCCTTGCTGGAGGAGCTGGCGCCGGAGGTGGAGGAGCTGAATGGGCAGAGCCCCTCCCAGGTGGATTTTGAAAGCGCCTATGACGCGATCCGCGCGATTGGCGGCACGCCGCTGCGCGACAGCTACCATCTCGGCCAGACCATCGTGAACGACTACGGACGCCCGTACCAGCAGGGATTCAACGATTACTCCGGCTTCAGCGCGCGGGCCGAACGCGGCAGATTTTCCGTGTATTTCCGCGGCGAGTTCCAGCACGCGCCGGGGGCCGCCGGCTATTC
>JAJYZK010000401.1 GCA_021799945.1 Acidobacteriota bacterium | reverse complement strand
CAGACGCTGCAGGCTTCGGGTAAAGGCCGACTTGCTGTAGGAACGCGCCATCTCCTCCAGACCCTCCCGGTAATACCGCCGGGCCAGCCGCCAGAAGCCGCGGTAGCTGACCACGTCCGCGAGATCCCGCCAGCTCAGGTCGGATTTCTTGTACCCTTCGCGCTTGAAGCTGAGCACCGCATTCGGACCCGCATGGATGCTTCCGTCGATCATTCGCGTAAAGTGCACGCCGAGGAAGGGAAAGTCGGGGTTGGGGGCAGGATAGATCAGGTGACGAACCAGGTATCGGCGCTCCGGTCTCAGCTCATAGTATTCGCCGCGGAAGGGCACAATCCTGGCCTGCGGCTCCATGCCTCCCATGCGCGCCACGCGGTCGCTCTGCAGCCCGGCGCAATTGATGACAAAGCGGGTTTCGAACGAACCCGTGGAGCACTCCAGCAGGTGCCCGACCGGAGTCGGGAGGATGCGGACCACCTCCATGCCTGTCTTCAATTCTCCGCCGTGCTGCAGAATTTCGTGCGCCAGGGCGCGGCACACCTGGCGGTAATCGACAATCGCGGTGGTCGGAACCCGCAGCGCGCCGAGACAGGATAAGTGCGGCTCAATCTCCCGAGCCTCCTCCGGCCGCAACCGGCTCACGGGAACTCCGTTCTGCAGGCCTCGCTGGAAAATATCTTCGAGCAGCGGCAACTCTTCGGTTTCGGTGGCGGCGATCACCTTGCCGCACACATCCAGGTCGATGCCGTACTCGTAGCAGAAATCGCGCATGGAGGCGTTTCCCGCCACCGCCATCCGCGCCTTCAGACTGCCCGGCTTGTAGTAGATTCCGGAATGGATGACGCCGCTGTTTCTTCCGGTCTGGTGCCGAGCCACCTCGGCTTCCTTTTCCAATACCAGCACCCGCGCAAAGGGATACCGCCGGGCCAGCGCCCTGCCCGTCGCCAGACCGACGATCCCTCCTCCGATAATGGCAAACTCATACATGGAGATACCTCGCGCAGTATTCGCGCCCGATTCCGACCCGGACGCAGTTCGCAATCGCTTCAAACCGAGACTACTTCCGTGCCCAGGCCCATCTCTAAAAGCTCGGCTTCGATTTCGGGGCAATAGATCGGGTTCATGACGACTGCCAGATCCGGTCGGTACTCTTTCAGGAATGCCGGAGACACAATCTCCTGCCCGGCCCCGGCCATGAACTTTCCGACGCGAAAGGGATTGATGTCCACCACGTACTCCACGCCGCTCTCCGGTCCGTTCAGTCCCAGTGCGGTCAGGAAGGCCACCCCCTTGGAGCCGGATCCCCAGACCACGGCGCGCTCTCCCCGGTTCCTCAACTCGGCCAGCTTCCGCTTCCAGAAGTCCACCGTAGCCCTCTGCTTTTCGGTGAAATAGGCGATCTTCGCCGTCAGGTCTTTTCCGTTCGCGGTTCCGGCCGCCGAACGGCCGGTCGCGCCGCGGGAGGGCCGCGCGGCGATCATCAGATACTGATCGCCGTAATCGGTCCAGACCTCCAGCACGTCAAAGCCCGTGTCGCGAAAGAGATAGCTCAGCGACTCCGCGCTGAAATAGGAACAGTGCTCGTAATAAATATCCCAGAAAGCGACATCCTGGAGAACGCGCGGCATGTCCGGAACCTGAAAGAAAACAACCGAATCGAATCGGTCCCCCATCGACCGCCGCACCGTGCGCAGGAAGCGGGCGGTGTCCGGGATATGTTCGAGGGTCATCTTGCAGCACACAAAGTCTCCATGCACCTGCGAATACTTTTCCCCGTAAAAATCTGTGACAAATTCAATCTCAGCGCCCTCCGGCGCCGGGTTGCGATCGCTGACGAAGGCCGGATCGAAGCCGACGCCGGAATTCGGCCCCATTTCGCAGAGCAGGGATAGAAACTCCCCTTTGCCGCAACCGATCTCGATGACCTTTTCCCCCCGCAGACCGTACTTCTCGATCAGCTCCGCGGCCAGTTTCCGATGAAACTGCCGGAAAGTCGCGGAGAAACCCTGGGTCTCTTCATATTGCGCCGAATAGTTGTGGACTGTGGGGTCGAAGACCGTGTTGGAGATGAATCCGCACTTCGCACAATATCCCAGCGCGATATCGCCTCGTGGAAATCCCATGGCGATCTCGCGCGTGGGCATCAGCAGAACGCTGTGCACGGGGACACTCTTCACATCAAAGAACACTTTCAAATCGCCTTGCTCGCAATTGGGGCAGGTCTTGCCGTGGGGCATGCGTCGAATTCTACCGAACTGGACTTGGAAAATTTGCTGAACAACTTTTCTGCTGAAGAGTTTTCCTGGATGGAGCGAACCGTGGGCGGATCTGCACAGCTCCCGTTCCGCTCGCGCCAGCCGACGCCGCCGCGGGGAATCAGGATGCGGCTGTTCGCCGATAAAGGGAAGAGCGCGGTCAGTCCCGGATTGAACTGCCGTGAAGGATGCCGGGAAGGCGGCAGAAAATAGAGGCGCCGCGGAGGCCAGGCCCAGCGCGGGGACTGGCGACCTAGGATGCGACCCAGGATGGGACCGAGGATGGGATCGAGGATGGGATCGGCATGGACGGGAAATCCGGCGACGGAAGCGCGGAAGGAACAGGCGGTGGATATCAAGGACGGGGACAAACCCCGGCGCCTGGAGCCTTTCCGAATCCATCCTCCGCGGCCAATCTTCCGCGACCAATACTCCACTTTTTGTCGGAAAGCCCGGTGGCGCCGCGCACGGATCCGAACGCCGGCCAGGGCGGTCCATGCTTCCGCGCCGCAAAACCCATGCGCCAGTTCTCCCGCAGCCGCGCGCCCTCCGTCCCCGCCCTACTTGGCGGCGACCGCGCCCGGCTGGTAGATCAGCACTCCCTCCCGGGCCGCTTCATCGTCGTAAAGGGCAACCACATCTTCCGGCATGCGCGATAGATCGGAGCCCTTCATGAAATCGCGCAGCGAGGTGCCGACCGGCTCGGAGTCGATGTTCGGAGCCCCAGTCTTCGTCTTCACGTCGTGCAGATTGACGGTCCGGAAGTCGATGCTGAAGCGGGTCCGGCCCGAAGTATTGGGCACCGTGGAATGCATTTGCGCCGCGGAGAAAATCAGCGCGCCGCCGGGCTCGGAGATCACCCGGACCTGCGGGTCGAGATCCATCGGCTCCTCCGGCTTGGGCTGCTCGCGGGTGTC
>JAJYZK010000400.1:1883-3177 GCA_021799945.1 Acidobacteriota bacterium | reverse complement strand
CTGCCCGACTCCGGGGTAAACCCCGGGATCCGAACTGGCGGCCGGGTGCATCTGGACAACCTGCATCTGGACAACCTGGGCCGGCGACGTCAGGCGGTCACCAGCGAGCCGATCTTCTCACCGCTGACCACGCGAAGAATGTTCCCCGGCCGGTTCATATTGAAAATAATCATGGGCAGATTGTTGTCCTTGCACAGGCTCACCGCAGTGGTGTCCATCACCTTCAACCCCAACCGCAGGATTTCCATGTAGGTAATCTGCTCAAATTTCACCGCATCTTTGCTGATCACGGGATCGGCGTCGAAGATCCCCTCCACCTTCGTGGCCTTGAGCAGCACGTCGGCCCGGATTTCCATGGCCCGGAGCGAGGCGGCCGTGTCCGTGGAAAAATAGGGACTCCCGGTCCCCGCGGCGAAGATCACCGCCCTGCCTTTTTCCAGATGCCGGATGGCGCGGCGCCGGATGTACGGCTCGGCCACCTGGTTCATCTCAATCGCGGACATCACCCGGGTCTGTACGTTCGCCTTTTCCAGCGCGTCCTGCAGCGCCAGGGAATTGATCACCGTGGCCAGCATGCCCATCTGGTCGGCGGCGACGCGGTCCATACTGCGGGCCTGGTCGGCGACGCCGCGGAAGAAGTTTCCTCCTCCTACAACGATGGCGACCTCCACGCCCAGAGCCTGGACCTCGGAAATCTCCTGGGAAATCTCCCGGATCTTGCCGGCATCCACGCCCAGACCTCGCCCCGCCGCAAGCGCCTCACCGGACAATTTGAGAAGGACTCTTTTGTACATTCAAGCAAAAGTATCGCACATTGTTTCCGGGACTCCGGGCCGCCCAAGTTCCGGCTCGTCAGGTTCGGGTCCTTCAGGTTCGAGCCACAGGCGGGTGGAGCGGCGCCGGGAGGGCGCTCCGGAAAAGACAAAGACCCGGAGAGCCTCCGGGTCTTTCCAGGTCTTTCAACTCGCCAAGCTCGCCGGCGGTTGTCTATGCCTGCTCTTCCGCGTTTTTCCTGGTCCGAGCGACGGTCCAGACCGATTCACCGACCTTGAAGCGGGCAAATCGGCTCACCGCGATGTTTTCCCCCAATTTCCCGATTTTCTGGGCGATCAGGTCCTTGATGGAGACGCTCTGATCCTTGATGAAAGGCTGCTTGAGCAACACGTCTTCGTCAGCGACATCCTGGCCGTCCGTCGAGCTTTCCGGATTCGACTCGTTGCCGATCACCTTCGGATTCGTGGCCGCTACCTGCATGGCGATATCGTGCGCCAGCCGCTTGAAGTCGTCCGTTCTG
>JAJYZK010000400.1:0-1873 GCA_021799945.1 Acidobacteriota bacterium | reverse complement strand
GCAGGCAGACCTCCTCATAGAACTTGCTCAGCTTGCCCTGTACGATCTGCTCGATAACCGAGGCGGGTTTTCCCGTGGCCGCCGCCTGGGTGCGGAAGATATCCTTTTCCCGTTCGAGATCCCCGGCGGTGACATCCTCGCGGCGGATATAGCGTGGATCCGTTGCCGCGATGTGCATGGCGATGTCTTTCAGAAGCTCCTGGAAATCCTCGGTACGAGCGACGAAGTCGCTTTCGCAGTTCAGCTCGATCAGCACGCCGATCTTTCCGCCGGCGTGGATATAGGAGCCTACGGCGCCTTCGCTGGTGCTTCGAGACGCCTTCTTGGCGGCGGAAGCCATGCCCTTCTTGCGCAGCACGATGACGGCCTGCTCCAGGTCCCCTTTGGCCTCCTGCAGGGCGTCGCGGCAGTTCATCATCGGGGCGCCGGTCTTTTCCCGAAGCTCCTTGACTTGCGCCGCGGAGATATTTTCAGTCACGGACGACATCCTTTGCGCTTCCCTTCCACCAAATTGACGTATGGACTTCTTAGAATATCGGGTTCGCGGGCCGGGGCAAACCCGGTTGAGAACCGCTGCGGCAACCGAGGGTGGAGCTTAGAGAATCCCCTCGGCGACATCGGCCTCCTCGGACGCGCCGATGGCTCCCGGCGCCTTGCGGATTCCTCCGCCCAGCGCGGCCTCCAGATCGACGACCTCTCCCTCGGCCACCGGCTCCGCGATCGGGGCCACTATGCCGTCCGCATCCGCGGCCGCGGCCACCGCTTCAAGCTGCTCGTCGGCGCTCACGCCGGCATCGCCGGCCCGCTTTTCCCCGGCCATCTGCACGCCTTCGGCCACGGAATCGGAAATCTTGGAGGTGAACAGACGGATGGCGCGCAGGGCATCGTCGTTGCCCGGAATCACGTAATCCACCACCGTCGGGTCGCAATTGGTATCCACCACGGCGACCACGGGGATGCCCAGCTTGCGGGCCTCCTTCACGGCGATCGCTTCGTTATTGGAGTCGATCACGAACAAGGCGTCCGGAAGACGGCGCATGTTCTTGATCCCCGCCAGATTGGCCTGCAGGTGCTTGCGCTCACGCTCCAGCCGGATGACCTCTTTCTTGGTCAGCAGTTCGTACCGGCCGTCGGTCGCCATCTCATCCAGCTCCTGCAGCCGCTTGACCGACTTCTGCACGGTGACCCAGTTGGTCAGCAGACCGCCCAGCCAGCGCTGGTTGATGTAGAACATGCCGCAGCGATTGGCCTCTTCCGCGATCGCATCCTGGGCCTGCCGCTTGGTGCCGACAAAAAGCACCACCTTGCCCTGGCCGGTAAGATCGGTGACGAACTTGCTGGCCTCCTTGAACATCTTCAATGTCTTCTGCAGGTCGATGATGTAAATGCCATTGCGCTCGCCAAAGATGTACTCCTTCATCTTGGGGTTCCAGCGCTTGGTCTGATGCCCGAAGTGGACTCCCGCTTCGAGCAACTCTTTCATGGTGATGGTCGCCAAACTACCTCCTCTTGAATTGCATTCCGGCCGCTCGCCGGAATTGATTTCCCGCCCGCCTCCGTGCGCGAGCTGGGAAAGATTTCGTTGCGCTGCCGCAGCCGGCGCGGCGGTTCCGGCCGCTCGCTGCACCGCGCCCTCCGCTATCTCTTACTGAACTGGAAGCGCTTCCGGGCGCCCTTCTGCCCGTACTTCTTGCGCTCCTTGATGCGCGCGTCACGGGAAAGCAGACCATCCGCCTTGAGCGTCTTGCGCAATTCGGCGTTGAATTCCAGTAAGGCGCGGGCAATGCCCATCTTCACCGCGTCGGCCTGCGCGCTCACCCCTCCGCCCTTCACCGTAGCCAAAACGTCGAAGGCCGCCGCCGCCTCAGCCACC
>JAJYZK010000399.1 GCA_021799945.1 Acidobacteriota bacterium | reverse complement strand
CCCACCGCCGTGGCGGCGGCGCTGCTACAACGGGGGGTAAAGGGAGTGGCGCTCAAGCTTGGCGAGCGGGGGGCCTATCTGGCCTCCCAATCCGGTCTTGCCCGATCGATCCGGCCATTCGCGGTGAGCGCTGTGGATTCAACCGCGGCGGGAGACGCCTTCAACGGGGCCTTCGCGACCGCCTTGTCCGCGGGCTGGGGGCCGGTACGGAGCGCCCGCTTCGCCAATGCCGCAGCGGCGGTCTCCGTTACCCGCCCCGGCGCGCAGCCATCCATGCCATCCATGGCTGAGGTGCGGCGAATGCTTCGGAACGGGGATGAGACGGGATGAGGAGGTGGGTTGCCAGGGCGTCGCGTTGCTCAGAAGCGAGCCGGCGCAAGGGCCGCGCTCTGGAGATAGCCGGGATTCCGCTAGTAGCGGCGCAGGAGACGCGAACCGACCTCGCGCTTCGCCCACTCCAGCTTCTGCTCGATGAGGGCGCCCAGCAGGAATGGCCCCAGCACCAAGCCGATGATCGCGGACCAGGAAAGAATGGAGTTGACCATATGCGTACACCCTCTCGATTGACTCCGGATCAGTCGAGAATGTCACCATTGTAACCGCGGGGGAATAGCAATAAAGGTGCATGCGCCTTGACGCCATCCCGTCATGCGGCGGGCGGGCGTGTCCAGCATCGCTGAACATGGCGCTGAACATGGCCGACGGCGGTCAGCCCCCTTGCGCCTCGTTGCGGGCCCGCACCTTGAACCAGATCGGGGAGCCGCGAAATCCGAAGGCCTTGCGGATCTGGTTCTCCAGAAACCGCTGGAAGGAGAAGTGGAGCTTCACCCTGCGGTCGGTGAACAGAACGAAGGTGGGCGGAGCAACCGCAGCCTGGGTCATGTAGAAGATGCGCATCTTGCTGGCGAATGGCGTCCCGGCGCGCTGGAAATCGATCGTTTCCAGGAAGCGGTTCATCTGTCCGGTGGAGATGCGTTTGCGCCGCTCGGCTGCAACCTCCTTCACCAGCTTGAGCAGGCGGTGGATGTTCTTCCCTTCCGCGGCGGAAATGAAGACCACCGGCGCATAGGCCAGGTATTTGAGCGCCAGGCGCAATTGCTTTTCAAAAATCTTTGCATCGGCCGGCGGCTTGCCATCCGTGCGCCGGTCCGTCGCCAGATCCCACTTATTTACGGCCACGATCACCGAGCGTCCGCTCTCGTGGGCATACCCGCCGATGGTGGCGTCCGACGCCGTTACTCCCTCCGTCGCGTCGATCACCAGCACCGCCACGTCCGCGGCCTCCAGATGCCGCCGCGCCATCACCACGGAGAGTTTCTCCGCCATCTCCGTGGTTTTTCCCTTGCGCCGGATGCCTGCCGTGTCGATGAAACGCAGCCGGCCCCCGTCATATTCGATCGCTTCGTCCACCGCATCGCGCGTGGTTCCCGCCTGCGGCGAGACGATGGCGCGGGAGGATCCGGTGAGGGTGTTGAGCAATGTGCTTTTGCCCACATTGGGCCGGCCGATGATGGCGATGGAGCATTCCTCCTGCCGGAACTCCCCGTGCGTGCGATGGCGGATCGCCTGTTGCGGCGACGCTTGCTCCGGAGATGGGGGCTGTTCCGCTCCGGACTCGAGCGGCGCCGCGGCAGCGGGCGCCGCGGGGAGCAGAGCGCAGACGTGGTCCAGCAGGTCGCCGATGCCCGCCCCATGTTCGGCGGAGACAGCCAGAACGTCGCCGATTCCAAGGCGGCGATACTCCGCGGTTCGCTCCTCCAGATGAGGAGCGTCTATCTTGTTTACGGCCAGCACCAGCGGCTTGCCGCCGCGGAGCAGAATCCGGGCCAGATCGTAGTCCGGGCCGGCGAGCGGCGTCCGTCCGTCCACCACCATCACCGCGCAGTCCGCCTCCGCCAATGCGATGCGGGCCTGCCGAAGGATCTCCGAGGAAATGGGGTTCGGGTCGTCCGGGAGAACGCCTCCGGTATCGATGACCCGCAGGATCCTGCCGGTCCACTCCGCGCGCCCATAGATGCGGTCCCGCGTGATGCCGGGCTCATCGCCGACAATGGAGCGCCGCGATCCGGTAATCCGATTGAATAACGTGGACTTGCCCACGTTGGGGCGACCGACGATGGCGAAGGCCGGCGGCTCCACGGCGGGGGACGCGGAACCCTTGTCGGAGCCCTTGTCGGAACTCTTGTCGGGACGGGCGCGGGACCCTGCGCCGCTTCGCACGCCGGCCCCGCGCCTCTTGCCGCGGTAGGGGCTTAAAGACTTCGCAGGTGGCAACGGCTTCTCCTTAATCGCCGCGGGCCGGCGGTTCGCGCAACGCTGTGAAGCCTAGTCTTTCATATCGGAGAAACCCGCGATGTAGACTGGAGGTGCGCAGCATCCATCCTTCTCACTCCACTCGGACGCCTGCCTTGCCGACTGCGACGCACTCCGGTCAGTCTCTGCCCACTTTGCACGATTTCTTCTCCCCGGAGGGGATTCTCGCCCGCTCCGGCCTGCCCTACGAGTTCCGTCCCGGGCAATTGGAGATGGCGCGGGCGGTGGAAAGCAGCCTCCGGGATGGCCGGCACCTGATCGTCGAGGCCGGAACCGGGACGGGCAAGACGCTGGCCTATCTGCTGCCCGCCCTGCGCACCGGGCAGCGGGTCATCATCTCCACCGGGACCAAGAATCTGCAGGAGCAGCTCTATTTTCGCGATCTGCCCTTTCTGGAGTCTCTGCTGGGTCCGTTGCGGGTCTGCTATATGAAGGGGCGGGCGAACTACCTTTGCCGCCACAAGCTCTATGCGCTGCGCCGGCAGCCGATTCTGAACGGGCTGGAGGAGATGGATCAGTTCCGGCAGATTTCCACCTGGGAGCCGGAGACGGCCATCGGAGACCGCGCCGAGATCGACGGCCTGCCGGAAAACAGTCCCCTCTGGGCCAAGCTCGACGCGCGCAGCGAAGCCTGCCTGGGCCAGACCTGCCCCGATTACGAGCGCTGCTTCATCACCGAGATGCGCCGGCGCGCCCTGGAGAGCGATGTGGTGATCGTGAATCATCACCTCTTTTTCGCCGATCTGGCGATCAAGCAGCAGACCAAGGCCGCCCCCGATGCCGGCGTTCTTCCGGAAGCGGCCGCGGTGATCTTCGACGAGGCGCACGATCTGGAAGAGGTGGCCTCCAGCTATTTCGGCATCGGG
>JAJYZK010000398.1 GCA_021799945.1 Acidobacteriota bacterium | reverse complement strand
GTTGGGAGGGGACGTAAATCGATGAAAAGAATTGGCTCCTCAGGTAGGACTCGAACCTACAACCCTTCGGTTAACAGCCGAATGCTCTGCCATTGAGCTACTGAGGAGTGTCCGGCGAGGCCAAGCCCCCGCACTACCTAATTTTACCTCAGGAAGCGCCCGGCGGGTGACGGAGCTTCCCCGTCGCGATCCCCCGGCCTTGCGTCCCGGTCGCGGACCGCTGCCGCTTCCAGGTGCTTGAGAGCCCACGCATGGGGGCCGGCTCTGACGCGAATTGCGATCCGACATGCGATCATCGAATGGGGGGTGCGGAGGAGCATGCTGGTGCGCGCACTGCGGCGTCAACCCTTGGGAGCCCTGGGCGCCGCGCTTCTGGCCATATTCGTTTTTGTCGCCGTCCTGGCGCCCCGCCTGGCGCCGTACGATCCCGCGGCGATCGATCTCTACCACCGGCTGGCCCCTCCCTCCCACCTGCATTGGTTCGGAACCGATGAATTGGGCCGGGACATCTATTCGCGCATCCTTTTCGGGGCCCGGCTTTCTTTGCTGGTCGCCGTGGGAGTCGTGGGTCTGTCGCTCTCCGCCGGCCTGCTGCTGGGCGGTCTCGCCGGCTATTATGGCGGCGCCCTCGACACCCTGCTCAACATCTTCGTCATGAACGCTTTTCTGGCGATGCCGGGCATTCTGCTGGCCATTGCTTTTGTGGCCTTCCTGGGTCCGGGAATCGCCAACCTCATTCTCGCCCTGGCCGTGGGAGGTTGGGTCGGCTACGCCCGCCTGGTCCGGGCGCAGGTGCTGGCCGTCAAAGAGAAGGAGTTCGTCGAGGCGGCCAGAGCCCTGGGAGCCTCCGACCTTCGCATCTTCGCCCGCCATATCCTGCCCAACATCCTGCAGCCGATCATCGTTCAGTCCGCGATCGGAATGGCGGGAGCGGTGCTGGCGGAGGCTACCCTCAGCTTCCTCGGGCTGGGTGCTCCGCCACCCATCTCCAGTTGGGGAGGAATGCTCAATGACGCCCGCTCGCATCTCTTCGACTCGCCGCACATGGTGGTCTTTCCCGCAATCGCCGTCATGCTTTGCGTGCTTTCCTTCAACTTCATTGGGGACGCCCTGCGCGACTACCTGGATCCGCGCACGCGAATGTCCATCGGCCTTTAGCATGCGCGGCCAGGGTATGGTCGGAAGCCTTGCATACGGAACGGATTTTCCCTCAGCGAAATTCCGCATGACCGAAGCTTCCCCGGGCCGCGGAGTTCCGGAAAAGCCGCGATGACCGAGCCGCGGCGGCGCGCAATGCAGACGCAGGTGCGAGTCGGAGTCCTCTCCGATACTCACGGTCTGCTGCGGCCGGAGGCCATTCGCGCACTGCAGGGAGTGGACCACATTCTGCATGCGGGGGACGTAGGCGATCGGGGCATTCTCGACGCCCTGCGCGCCATCGCCCCGCTGAGCGCCGTGCGCGGCAATATCGACGAGCGCGGACCCTGCTCGCATCTGCCCGCCGTCGAGGCAATCCATCTGAATGGCCACGGCATCTACATGCTGCACGACCGGCAGTCCCTCGATCTGGACCCGGCCGCAGCGGGTTTCGCGGTGGTGGTGAGCGGGCACTCGCATCAGCCTGGAGCCGAATGGCGGCAGGGAACGCTCTACTTCAACCCCGGCAGCGCCGGGCCGCGCCGATTTTCGCTTCCAATCTCACTGGGCCTTCTCACCCTTTACGCCGGCCGCATTGAGCCCGAACTGATTCGACTGGCGTAACCGCGTGTGGCGGAACTGGACCCGCGCCGTGGACCGCGCGCCGCGACGCTCTTTTCCGGCGAGCCCTCCCCGGCTGTGCCGGATTTCGCGGCCGGAGTCGAAGCGGGCCCTGACGAAAGGAAAGGACGAAATGCGAGCGGCAGCCTCCGGATTATGCCTCGGCAAACGTGCGGAGCAAACGCCGGCCCAGGCGGGCCGAACCGGGGATACGGAGCGCGCAGCCGATGGGCCAAAGCAGGGGAATGCCGCCGGCAAGCCTCCGCAGTGCGGCGACGCCGGTGAGCGCCGCGCCGGACGGCAGGAAAATCGACCACGCGCCGGCGCCGGGCGCGCAGCCTTCCTCCGCAAAAAATTGGAACCGTCCCAGCAGGTCGAGGGACTGAAGAGCGACGGCAATCCTCCGCCGGCCGGGCGAGCCGGCGTCGAAGACGACTCTGGCCGGTTTGCTCAGGCGACGGGCGATCCTCGCGCGGGCCCAGGCCGCCGCCCGGCGCAGATCCCAGGCCGGAACAAAGGTGAGGAACAGGGCCATCATGACCCACTCGAACAGCGGGATGTTCATTGCGTAGTCGATGCCAAAGTGCATTAGCGCCGCGAGGGCCAGAACAAAATACCGCATCTCCTTGATCCAGACCAACGCTCCCGCCGCGAACTCGATCGCCATGACCGACCAGGTGAGCCCGCGGATCACCGCGAGGGAGTGGATGGAAGGCACGGGAAAGCGGCGGAATTCCTGAAGCCGCAGAACGTAATACAGCGCCAGTCCGCCAATCCACAACGTCCCCTGCGCTTTGGCGTAAAAGGCGGCCAGGTAGGCGAAGGAGAGCTGGATTTGTAATAGTCTCTGAGCCCATGGGCTGCGCCGGGGCGGCGCCGGCCCCTCCCGTCCATTCAGAATGCGCCGGAGGCGGTCCAGCGAGATGGCGCCGCCGGCCGGGGCGAAGATCAGAAAGAAGGCGCTCACGCGCAGCATGGCGTCGCCGCCGTTGAGGATGAATAGGTTCCGATGATCCAGCGAAACCAGCAATACGTAGACGGCGACGCTGCTGGCGCGGGTGAACAGGCCCAGCGTGAGGAGTCCGGCGCAGCCCAGGGCCAGGAGGAAATAGAGGTCGACGGCCGCGTTCCCCCGTGGCCAGAAGGCGAAGAGATTCAAACGCGGCGGAGACGCAAGCGCGCGGCAGGCGGCCCAGGGAAATACCCCGCGTTCTCCATACCAGGCCAGCCGGTCCGGCCACAGGAGCAAGAGCTTCGCCAGAACCAGCAGCCCGAAGACGATGCGGTAGAGCGCAATCGCCGTGGGCCGCTCCCGCCGGAAGAAGAACAGATCCCAGTCGCGCGCGATCTGCCGGAGGCGCTTCATAGGTCCCCGGGCCCCACGCGGTAGCGATAAAAAACAAAGCGATTCCAGGCCGCGGCGCCCTCCGAGCCGCC
>JAJYZK010000397.1 GCA_021799945.1 Acidobacteriota bacterium | reverse complement strand
TGCTGCCGAAGATGAAGATCACGCGGGTGCGGGCCTATCTGCCTCCCAACCCCAATCCGCTCTTCAATCAGAGCGACGTTGTGGTCACGGTGGAGACCGACGCGGGCCTTACGGGCATCGGCGAAGGCGGCATGAAAGACACGCTATCGCAGTCCGCCGGCAGGCTGATCGGCCGCGACCCGCAGCATATCGAAGCCCTGTGGCAGGACATGAATCGGGCCTTCTTTTACCCGGCCGGCCGGGAAAGAACGGACGCCATCGGGGCGCTGGATCTGGCCCTGTGGGACATCAAGGGCAAGGCCCTGGGTCTGCCTGTGCACCAGATCCTCGGCGGCGCGGTGCGCAAGTACTGCGAGTGCTATAACACCGCCGGCATCATTCCCGGCATCACGCCGGGCATGGGCCTCGAGGAGCGGGCGAGGCTCACCCTCGCGGCCGGCTATCGGGCCTTCCGTTTTGGCGCCGCCGATGCGCCGATCAACACCGTGTACAACACCCGGGCGGCCATTCCGCGCCTCCGCCAGGAGTGCGCCGAGGTGCGCCAGGGAGTGGGCCAGGACGGGGACTGGGTGGTCGATTTCCATCAGCGCTTCGACCTCTCCGACGCCATCCGGGGCTGCGACGCGATCCAGGAGTTTGCGCCCTTTTTCGTCGAGGACCCGGTTCGCACCGAGGCCTTCCAGCAGGATCTCCCGATCTTGCGCAACAAGGTCAATGTCCCGCTGGCGGCCGGCGAGGAGTGGGGGAATCGCTGGGATTTCAATCGGCTGGTGGAGCGGCACGACATCGATTATGTCCGGGTCACTTTGCCCAATGTCGGCGGCATCACCGAGATGATGAAAGTGGCGGCAATCTGCGAGACGCATTTTGTCGGAATGGTCCCGCACTTTACCGGGCCCATCGCCACCGCGGCGCTGGTCAACTGCCTTTCCACCTTTCCCGGTCCCGTGCTGATGGAGTCTGTCTATCAGGGCCGCACTCTCCAGCACCTGACGGAGTGCCTGGACTTTAAAGACGGCAAGCTCTATCCCAATACCCGCCCGGGCCTGGGCGTCACCCTGGATTACAAATATCTGACCCGGATTGCGGAGATAACCGAACCGGTCACGGCGCGCGCCCAGACCTACTTCCGGCCCGACGGCTCCATCACCAACTGGTGACGGCGGTTACTCGGCGCCGAGCAAATCCTGAAGCGTCTCCTTGTGGCGGGGCTGGCGCCGCCGCCGGGCGGCGGTCGGCTCGATGACGCTTCCCGGCCGGGGTTGGCCGACGCGCTCCCGCGCATTGGCCTTGACCGCCTTCACCATCGAAAACGCCTTGGGGCGGCGTCTGCGCTTCGCCATACTCCTCTCCCTGCCGTCGGCCTCTGGCGGGCCTGGCGGTCCTAGGTCGATTTTCCCACCCTGCGCAAGCGCGGCCGCGGATTGTCCGCGGCCGCGCCGGTGTGGAATACTTCTGGAAGCTCTCTGCCGGGTAGCGCAGGGAGGCGAGGGCTGGGGAAAGTAGGTTTGGCCGAAGATGGAGGAACGCGACTTTTTCGACGAAAAATCGGAGCCGCGCAAGCATCTGCTGACCTGTCCGCACTGCGGCAAGGCGGAGGAATACGACGTGGTGTGGATGGTCCGCCGCAAAAAGGCCCAGTTGCCCCGCCATGCGGATGAGCGGGACCGGGCCCGCTTCGCCAAGGCGCAATCCTACATGGTGCGGAGAGACGACCTTCTGGGCTGCAAGAACCCCCGCTGCAGGAAGCGGTTTGAGGTATCCAGCCTGCAGTCTGTGGCCTTTCTCTAGCCTTGCCGGCCTCCAAATCCTCTGCGATGAGAGGGAAGACTTACCTGTTCACCAGGGCGACGAGCGCATGAAGATTCTGGTCTGCATCAAGCAGGTTCCGCAGAAGGACGCGCCCCTGAAGCTGAACGAAGCGGGCGATTGGATTCATGAAGGCGCCTCCTACGAAGTGAACGAGCCGGATGCCTACGCGCTGGAAGAGGCGCTGCGCCAGAAAGAGGCCCACGGCGGGGAGGTGGCAGTCATCACGGCCGGGCCGGCGCGGGCCCAGCAGGTTCTGCGGGAGGCGCTGTCCAAAGGCGCGGATCGGGCCATCCATCTGGAAGACGACCGCTTTTCCGGCCTCGATTCCGTCAATACTGCGCGCGCCATCGCCGCGGCGGTCGGGGCGGAGCAATTCGACCTGATTTTTACCGGTCTGCAGTCCGACGACCTGGGAGCTGCGCAGACCGGCGTGCTTCTGGCCGAGGTGCTGGGCTGGGCGCACGCCACCATCATCGTCGGAATCGAAAAGAATGGGGCGGGACTGCGCCTGAAGCGCGAACTGGAGGCGGGCCGCTATCAGCATGTCGATATCACGCTTCCCGCGGTGCTGACCATCCAGAGCGGAATCAACCGGCTGCGCTACGCGACGCTGATCGGCATCAAGCAGGCAAAACTGAAGCCGCTGCGCAAAGTGGCCTGGAGCGAGATTGAGGCCGCGCTGGGCCAGAACCTGCAACGGATTGAACGACTCTACGCGCCCCCCAAGCGGCAAAAGACCGAGCTGTTTCACCCCTCGCCCGGCGAATCGGCGGCGGAGACCGTTCGGCGGCTGGTGGAGCGGCTCCGGAACGACGCCGGCGTGATTTAATGGAAAGAGGAGAAGCGACCATGGCCAACACACTGCTCCGCGAAGAAGAACGTCACCTGAACCCCGACGAGGTGCGCGCGCTGGACAAACGGAGGAACCGGGGTTTGATGTTGCTGGTCGTCTCCACGCAGTTCCTGATTGTCTCCGTCGTGCTGCTGCTGTGGATCGGACAGGACCTGACCTACGCGCCGGCATGGGCGCATCCGGTCGCCTACTATTTTGTCGTTGCGCTGATTGTGTCGGCCTGCACCGGGCTCGCTGGAATGGCGATGCGTCGCAACGCCCCGGAGTTTTAGCCACATCCGGCTCTCCTCGGAAGACGCTATGGCGGACCGCATCCTGGTCGTTGCGGAGCACAGGGAAGGGAAGCTGAACCGGGCCTCGCTGGAGGCATTGGCGGCGGCGCAAGCTCTCTGCCGGGACTCCGGCTGGGCGGTGGACTGCGTGCTGCCCGGCAGCGGGCTGGAAGAGCCGGCGCAGGAGCTCGCCGCCCACTGCCCGGAGCGCGTCTATCTGCTCGAATCCCCGACGCTTCTGCAGTACACTTCGGACGCGTATGTCTCC
>JAJYZK010000396.1 GCA_021799945.1 Acidobacteriota bacterium | reverse complement strand
CCCCTGACCAACATGCCCCCGCGCGACCTTGAAGCGCTGGCGGCCTACATCCGGTCCATGCCCAGCCCGTCGTCTGGATCCAACCAGTAGTTCCGCCCGGTCGAGACTCCGGCGCCTCGGCGCCGAACCTGTCCCATAGCGCCCCCCTCCACTCTCTGGAAAAATCTGCGCCGTGAATTGCCGGGACGATTCACCTGGTTTCCAGCCAGGTTCCGGACCCTTCGGATGCGAGCCCTTCATCCAAAATTCTTATGGGCGGCTGGGAGCCGGCTCGGTTTTCAGCAAAGCAGTGGCGCCGGCCGTCAGATTCACCGTTGCATCGCTCCGGCCATCGCGCTGCACGACCGAAAGCGGCCTTCCCGTCATCGCATCGGTCACCGTGTGGGAGCCCTGAAAACTCACCACGGCGGTTGCGGCATCCCCCCAGTTGACCAGGAGCGCCGCAGCGCCGCCGGGAAGCACGAGCCCGCGAAACAGGATCGTGCGCGGGCCTTGCGGCATCGAGACCTGTTCGCTTGCAGCCGCGGCCAGCGACGGCTGGACAATCCACTGCTGCACGACAGGATTGAGCCTTCTGGCATAGGCCAGCGAAACGGCCGATTCAAAGTAATATGCCCGACCCTTCCCGAAGGAATGCTTCACCTCGAACGGTTTCCCATCGCCGGTCCGCAAAACAATGTCCGCGCCTTTCATCGCCAGCGGCAGTTTCCACAACTCGCCGCCTTCCTCGTTTTCCGCAGTGACGGAGTAAGGACGGTCCGGCTGCACGGGATAGACATCCGACGCTTCCACCCCAAACAGATCCGTCAGTCCGCCGGGGATGGTGGGGCGGATTTCGCCGGCGCCGTTTTTCCAGGCCGTCAATCCATCCGCCCACAGCGTTCCGCCCTGGCGCACGTAAGACTTCAGCGCCGCCACCGCCTTGTCATCCAGTGCGTACGAATAGGGCAGATACAGCACCTGGAATTTCTGCAGGGCGCCGCTCTTCAGTTGGTCGAGATCGACGAATTGCGTGGGGATGTGCGCCCTGTGCAGCGCGAGATAGCAGCCTCGCAGCGATTCCGTCACCTCTCCCTCGCGGTGCTGCGTTCGGCCGTCGAGTCCGATGAGGATCTCCGCCTCGCGGTTGTAGAGAATGGCGACCCTTGCCTGCTGCGGACGCGCCTGGGCCAGCCAGGAGTTCTGCCGCAGCGTGTCGGCCACCGACTTCACGGCGGGAACGCGGTCGGAGGGTGCGCCGTCCAGACCGACCAGGCCCCATTCTCCCGCCTCCGACCCGCCGACCCGCGGGTCCCACAGCCAGAAGATCACCGCGCGGCCGCCCGCGCCGTAGGAGTCCCACATCCAGCGGCTCAGATCGTCCGGAGTGGGGTTGAGAGGAATTCTCCCGGTGAAGATCGTCGGACCGCTTTGCAATTCCGTCACCCAGAACGGCTTGCGCGGCGGCGCCAGGCTCGCGTCGGCAATCAGGTCGAGACGATAGGCATAGAGTTCGCCGTAGTCGCTCACCGGGGTCGTGCCGGGAAATACCCAGGCTGCATGCATGGAGACGCCGAGAATGTCCGGCACGGACTTTTCCTTCCAGACATCCTGCCCGACGGCATCGCCGGTCGGGTTCGTCACATTGAAATGCGTCGGATGGTCGGGATCGATGGCCTCTACCTGCCGCCGCACCCAGATCAACTGGTCGATGAGATTGTCTACATTGAAATTCCTCCAGTCGATCGCCGCATGATAGTCCGTCCAGTATTGCTGCAACTGATCCGGCGCGATTCGCGCCTCGGAGAAATTATTGAGCGGAGTAAACCAGCTCCGGTTCAACGCGTCTACCGCGCCGTACCTGGTCTGCAGCCATCTTCCGAACGCCAGAAACGTGGAGGGCTCGGTGTCGTATTTCGTGGGTTCGTTCATCAGCAGCCAGACGCCCTGCGCCGGATTGTCCTTATAACGGCCGACCACTTTGCGCAGATAAACCGAGGCGGCGGCGCGGTTCGCCGGGTCATTCAGGTTCACCCGGTTGTGGTAAAAGGGCGTCTTATGGGTCCATCCCGGCGGATCCTCCGGACAGAGCGTGGCCGCAATCCGGATGTTGTTTTTCGCAGCCGCATCGTAAATCCAGTCATAGCCCTGGAAGCTCCATACGCCGGGAACGCGTTCGATGTCGTCCCAGATGACGAAGATCCGCACCAGCGTGATTCCGGTCGCGCGCATCAGCGCAAACTGTTTGTCGACCGAAGCCTGGGTGTCGGTCCGATTCAGGAAAAATTCCGTTCCGATGCGAAGCTGTCCCGTAATCTCAGCCAGCCTGGCCTGCCGGATGGACGCAGGAGAGCCGGAGGTCTGGGATTCGGCGCAACTGGCGGCAAAGGCTATCGCCAGGATTACGCAGACGCGGGCGGAGCCGATCCGCACCCGTGTCGAAGCCATCCAACGATGGAATTTCATGAGAATCGATCCTCAAGAGTCAGGGTGGGTGATCTACGCTTTGCCGCTGAGAACCTCAATGGTTCGCCACGCTTGTTCGCCACGCTTGTTTCGCAGCACACTCTGTGGCCGCGACGATCGATCGCAAATCGGGGCAATTGTATACCCGCCGCGATGGAGGCGACCCAACCTCGCCCGCATCGATCGCTTGCATGCTGCGCAGCGTTTTCCGCGCGGGAAGGGCGAGCGGACGGCAAAGGCATGGCGCGCGTTTTAAGCGTCTGGCTGGGGCGTCCGCAGAGTAAGGGCATCGCAGACAGGGCTTACAATACCTGTCATGAATCCGCTGGTCGTCGCGGGAAGAGGCTTTGGGTCGCGGCCGATCGTGGGCGCGGGCAAGTATTGCGGCGGGGCCCGGACGCGGGCGGCGATCGAGGCCTCGGGGGCCGGGATGGTCACCGTCGCGGTGCGCCGGCTCGACCAGAACCCGGACCGTGGGGTGGGGATCCGATTGGAGACCAATACGGAGACCGAGCGCGAGGTGGGGCTCTCCGACCGGGTGACGCTCGATCCGGATCTTCAAGCAGCGCTTGAGGCCACCCGCATATTCGTAAAGGAAGGCTTTACTATTATTCCGTATGCCTCTGAGGATATTGTCTTTGTCAAACGGGTAGCGGAATCCGGCGCGGCGGACCTTCGCGCGGCCCTGAGTTAGACTCGGCGCATATGCGCGTATTCGGGATCGACTGCGGCAGCGTATGCACCGGCTACGGCGTGGTGGAGATTGCGCCGCGCGGCCC
>JAJYZK010000395.1 GCA_021799945.1 Acidobacteriota bacterium | reverse complement strand
TTCCTGGTCGGCGATCCGATGCAGTCGATTTATCTCTTTCGGCAGGCGGAGGTGGAGCTCTTTGAGAGCACCCTGCGGCATGGTTTCGGCGAGGGGCCGGCCCCCGTGCTTCTATCTCCAATACAGTTGCAAATGAACTTCCGCTCCCGCCCCGCGGTCGTGGAGCGCCTGAACGCAATCTTTAGCCGGATCTTCGCCGCCGGCTTCGATCCGGAGCGCCCCTATTGCATCCCCTTCGCCCCATCCACGGCGGCGAGCGCGACGAGCGAAGAGCGGACCCAAGATGCGGGCGTGACCGTCTGGCCGCTCTTTCTTCCCAGTGGCGCCGGGGAGCGGGAGAAAAGCGCGGCGAGGGCCGCGGAGGCGCAACGCGTGTTGGACGCCATCCGCAGCCATTGGCCCTCGGTGCTGGCCGCGGAAAGGGCGAACGGAGAGTTTCGCATCGCCGTGCTGGTGCGCGCCAGATCCCACCTGGCGGCGATCGCCGAACAGCTTCGCCGGGAAGCGATTCCCTTTCGCGCCGTCGAAATTGAGAACCTGGGCCAGCGGCAGGAAATTTTAGATTTGACCGCACTGGTTCGCGCCCTGCTGCACCCCATGGATCGGATCGCCTGGCTGAGCGTCCTGCGCGCTCCGTGGTGTGGGCTGACGCTTGCGGATCTGCACCTGCTGTGCGGGAGCGACGAAGCGGAGTTCGCCCGAAGCCCGGTTCTCGCATTGCTGCGCTCGCGGATGCATCTGCTCAGCCCGGAGGGCCGGCTAAGAGCCGGGCGCACCGCCGGAATTCTGGAACAGGCTCTGGCCGGGCAGCGCCGCCAGATCTCCTTTTCCCGCTGGGTTGAGCGGGTCTGGATCACGCTCGGCGGCTGCCTCGCCACAGACGGCGCCGGCTATCAAAACGCCCTCGCGTTTTTCTCCATGTTGGAGGAGCTGCCTCCCGACGCCGCCCAACTGGAAAGCAAGATCGAGAAACTCTTTGCCCAGCCGGATCCACGCGCCGGAGAACGCTGCGGCGTGCAGTTGATGACCATTCACAAAGCGAAGGGCCTGGGCTTCGACGTAGTCCTGGTTCCGGGTCTCGGACGCAAAATCACGACCGGGCGTCCGCCGCTTCTGCGCTGGCTGGAGCGCACCCGGCCGGAGGACGGCGAGCGGCGGCGCGAGGTGCGGGAGTTTCTGGCCGCGCCCATTGGACGCCAGGGCGAGGAGGGCGATTCCATTTATAAGTGGCTGGGCCGGCAGCAGCAGATGCGGGAAGAGGAAGAAGCGAAGCGCCTGCTTTACGTCGCCTGCACCCGGTGCAAGAGCGCGCTCCATCTGTTCGGAACAGCCACCGTGAAAACGGAACACGATGGGCGGGTTTCCATCAAGCCGGCCCCGGGCAGCTTGCTCCAAACTGCATGGCCGGCACTGGAGCCGGATTTCCTTGCCGCTTGGCGGCAGGCCTCCCCGCCCGGCGAGCCCGTCACCGGGTTGGTCCCGAATCGGACGGCGCCCGCGCGCTTATGCCTGCGCCGCCTCCCGCTTCAGGGCCCGCCGGAAACGCCCCTGCAAATTCCCCTGCCGCCTGGCGGCGAGGGCGCGGCAGCGCGCGCCGCGGATCGTTTCGTCAGGCCGGAAAGATCGCTGGAGGCCCGGGCCTTTGGCGTGGCCGCGCATGCCTTGCTGGAGGAACTGGCCAACCTCGCCGGGCGTGACTCCCAGCCCCCGGCGCGGGGGGAGCTGCTGGGCGAGATTCAGGGCTGGGGCCCCCGCGCGCGCGCTTTGCTTCGCCATGCCGGCGCTTCGCCGGCAATCGCCGAACGCCAGGCGGCGCGAGTGGTGCGCGCGCTCGCCTCCGCTCTTGAGGATGACCTGGGGTGGTGGATCCTGGGGCCGCACGCCCAGGCCCACACCGAAATCTCCTGGTCGAGCTGGAGCGGAGCCGCGGGCGGTTTGAAAACCCTGCGCGGGGATCGGATCTTCCACGCCGGCGCCGAGCCGGGCTCGAGCGGCGATTCCCATGTGTGGATTGTGGACTACAAAACATCCGATCCCGGAGGGCGCGGCGTGGAGGCGTTCCTTGAGGAGGAGCGGAGCCGATACATGCCGCAGCTCGAAGCCTACGGGCAGGCGCTGCGCAAAGCGCAGCCCCAGTCCCGGCCCATGCGCCTTGCGCTGTACTTTCCTCTTCCGCAAAGGCTCTTCTATTGGAGCCCGGTCACATAATCCTCTTCCAGGAAGCCGGCGGGGGCGGCATGGCGCGAAGCCGGTCCAACTCGCCGCGAACCAGATTCAACCCCCGGATGCACTCTTCGAATGTTCCGGCCAGGCGCGCGAAGAACGGCGCCTCCCGCGCATACTCGAACAGGTCGAATTGAGACACGATGTAATAGCTCTCTTTGCCCGCCTGCACCATATCCAGATAATTCTGACGCTCCGAGCGCCGTCCCGCGCTGCCCGCCTCCGGATACATCCCGGTAAAAAACAGAGCGTAATCCCCGATATGCTTGCGGAGTTCCCGCTCTTCATCGAAGGAGGCGGCCGTGCCGTGCACCGGATCGGAGGCCAGCAGCATGGCGCTGACCTCCTTCAAGGGATTTCCCTGCGCATCGCGGATACGAAAAATGTTCTCCGAACGCGAAAACTCGGTAAGCAGATCGGCGACGTAGGTGGAGATCTCCGTATCGGCGAGGCCGAGGCGGGACTGATAACAATCCATCACCAGGTCGTGAAAAAGCTGCCGTAAGGAATGCTCCTGCGGAATCAAGTTCACCTCCCATGGCAAGGATGCGAGTGGACCTCGGGATGCCTTGCGAGCCCGGGAGATTCGAGCCCTCGCGCAGACCCTGTCCCCAATTGATATGACACGAAGAGTAACGGAATCGTCGCGGAAAATGCTCCAATGAATTTGCTCGCACCATAATTTTGCTGGCAGTTGCGCGCCTGGACTGCGAAAGGCCGCGGCCTGAGAGCACGGCCGGCCTGCCGGGAAACTCGGTGGCGGCTGAGAGGGCGCGTCCGGAACCCGCCCTTGCGGCCGATCCCGCAATGAGGGAAACGGCGCAAATCCAAATCCATCCCAGGCTGTTGCGAGAGCCTCGCAGCGAGCGTCTACGCCGTTCCCGGATGCATTACCAAAGTGATGGCAGGTTACCGGCGTGACAGATTTGGAGGCGCGGCGGGGTCACTTTTTGCGCCAAAAGTAAGGGTTGACGCGATTTCATTTGTTGCCAAGCGTATCG
>JAJYZK010000023.1 GCA_021799945.1 Acidobacteriota bacterium | reverse complement strand
AGGAAACAATCCGGGGGGTGAATGGTCAGCAAGAAATCGACGAAGAAACCGGCGGGGTCGAAGGCCGCGCCAGGCGGCCGGCAGGGCAGCGCGAAAGCGGACCGGAAGGAAGGCCCGGTCGAGGTGCTCTCCTCCAGCTTGAGCTACGAAGGTCCGCTTTTCCGCGTATATACCGACCAGATTCGCGAGCGAGGAGTCGAATTCCCGCGCGACGTGATCCGGCATCACGGCTCCGCCGTCATCCTGGCGTTGGACTCAGCCAGGAGCAGGAAGGATCCCCTTCTGGTCATCGAGCGGCAATACCGGCACGCAGCCGGACAATATCTTCTGGAGGTTCCGGCCGGCAAGCTGGAAGAGGGCGAGAAGCCGCTGGAGGGGGCCAAGCGGGAATTGCTGGAGGAGACCGGCTTCCGCGCGCGGCGCTGGCGCAAGCTGCTGCGCTTCTTTCCCAGTCCGGGCTTCTTGGGCGAAGCCATGCAGGTCTTCGTCGCAGAGGGACTGGTCGCCGGAGGAGACCGGCCGGACTATGACGAGCAACTGGAAGTCATGATGCTTCCGCTATCGAAGGTTCTCCGCCTGATCGAACGGGGAAAGATTATCGACGGCAAGACCATCCTCTCCGTACTTTTCTATGCGCGCGGCGGAGGGAGGGCCTGAGCAACCGAGCAGCGGCATGGGTTGGCGCCCGGAAGCATTTTTGAGGAAAACCAATCGCCCCTCTCATGCGTCTGTAAGAAAGGACGGGCCTGCCGTTCAGGGCGCCCTGCTCCGAGGAAGGTTCAAAGGCGAGTGTCACAATACAAAGGCAAGGTCAAGTGGTTCAATAATGCGAAGGGCTACGGTTTTATCGGCCGGGAAGACGGCCCCGACGTGTTCGTTCACTACAGCGCGATTCAGTTGGCTGGTTACAAGAGCCTGAAAGAAGGGGATGAAGTCGAGTTCGATATTGTCCAGGGCCAGAAAGGTCCCCAGGCCGACGCTGTAACCCGAGTCCGCGAAGTCGCATAAACCAGGCCCCAGACAGCCGCTTTGCCCTGCCTCGCCAGCAGGAACGGGGCGCGTGTCTCCTATCGCCGGCGGCGAACCGCCTTCGCCGGCGCCGCCGCGCAAGCCGTTCCCTGCCTTCTCTCCGCATCTCTATCTCACCGCGGCAACTTCATTCCTCCGCGGCATCCCGCGATCACGGCCTCTTGGTGCGTCTGAGCCTCCATTGGAATAGAGTTGAGGGCGCGAGGAGCAGCGTGGAAAATCGAGCAATCGCACGGTTGCTGGGCGAGACGGCCGACCTGCTGGAGATCAGCGGGGGCGATCCGTTCCGCATCCGTTCCTACCGGCGCGCCGCCGAGGCGGTGGAAAACAGCGCGGAGCCGCTGAGCTCGCTGGCGCGCGATCCCAAACGCCTGCAGCAGATTCCGGGCATCGGAAAAGGAATGGCCGCCAACATTGAGGAGATCGAGGCTCGCGGAAGCACGCCGCTGCGGGACGAACTGCTGGCCCGCTATCATCCCGCCCTGCTCGAGCTGCTCAAATTGCCGGGCATGGGTCCCAAGACCGTCGCGCTGCTCTGGGAGTCGCTCCAGGTGGGCAGCGTGGAGCAACTGGAGGCCGCAATCGAAGCGGGGAAGCTGCGGACGCTTCCGAGATTCGGCGACAAGCTCGTCGAAAAATTGAGGCGCGGCGTCGCCGATTACCGCAAGAACAGCGGCCGGTTCCTTCTCGACGCCGCCGAGGAGGCCGCCGAACAGCTATCCCGCTATCTGTTGCAGTTCGGAGGAATCACGCGCGTGACGCCAGCCGGCTCGCTGCGCCGGGGGCGGGAGACGGTGGGCGACCTGGACATTCTGGCCACCGGCCCGGCATGCGCGGAGGACACGGTGAGAGACGCGGTAGCCCATACCGCGGCCTACCCGCCGATCGCCGACCTCATCGCCAAAGGACAGAACAAAGTGAGTTTTCACCTGCGCAGCGGCCTTCAGGTGGACGTTCGGCTGCTTCCGGAGGCCAGCTACGGCGCGGCTCTGCAATATTTTACCGGCTCAAAGACGCATAACATCGCGCTGCGGCAGCGCGCCCTCAAGCTGGGCTACAGCCTGAGCGAGTATGCGCTCTCGCGCCTGGAGGACGGCTCAGTCGCGGCCTCCGGCGGAGAGGAGGAAATCTACGCAGCGCTCGGGCTGGATTGGATCCCTCCCGAGCTTCGCGAGGGCTCGGGTGAGATTGAGGCCGCCGCCGCTCGGAGTCTGCCGGCCCTGATCGAGCAGGCTGACCTGCGGGGCGACGTGCACATGCACACCCGGGCCACCGACGGGCGCAACACCATCGCGGAGATGGCCGAGGCGGCCATCGCGCGCGGTTACGAATACATCGCCATCACGGACCACTCGAAAAATCTGGCCATGACCAATGGGCTGGATGACCGGCGCGCCCTGGAGCAGATCCGCCGCATCCGCGAGTGCGATGCCGAGATGGAGGGCCGGATCCGGATCCTCGCGGGGATCGAGGTGGACATTCTGGGCGACGGCGGGCTGGACCTCTCCAACGAGGTGCTGGCGCAGATGGATGTGGTCATCGCCAGCGTGCATTCCCTTTTTCAGCAGCCCAGGGAGGAGATGACCGCGCGCATCCTCAAGGCCATCGAGAATCCTTTCGTCACAATCCTCGGCCACCCCACCGGCCGCCTGCTGCTGCGCAGGGAGGCCTATGCGCTGGATCTCGTGGCCATTCTCAAGCGTGCGGCCGCACTCCGGGTCGCGGTAGAGCATAACGCCTCTCCCGAGCGGCTCGATCTGCGCGATGTGGACCTGCGCCTCGCTAGCGAGATGGGCTGCGGCATTGTCGTGAACACGGACGCGCATCACACCAGCCATCTGGACAAGATGCGCTATGGAATCCGCCAGTTGCGGCGCGCAGGATTGAGAAAGCAGGATGTGCTGAATACCCGGCCGCTGCCCGAGTTTCTGGCCGGGCTGAGGCGGGGCTCATGAAGCGCGGCTCGCGGCAGGCTGGAGGCGGAGCGATCCACCTCTGCCGGGCGCGCACCTCGCCCCGCGGTCGAACCAGTCGAGCCAAAGGAGGAGCGTCATGCCCGCATCCGCAGGAACAGCGCGCCGCAGAGCCGGCGGAGCCCCAGCCGGCCGCTCCCGGTCCAGCCCCCGGACCGAGGTAACCTAAACACCATGGACGCGAAGGCGCACTGGGAGCAGGTGTACCGGGACAAGCTGCCGCAGGAGACGAGCTGGTTCGCCCCGCACCTCGAAACCTCGCTGGACTGGATCGTTCTCGCCTCCGGCGACCGGTCCGCCCGCATCTTCGACGTAGGCGGAGGCGAATCCACGCTGGTGGACGACCTGCTGGCCGCCGGATATCGCTCCATCCTGGTCCTGGACCTGGCGGGCTCCGCAATCGGCAAGGCCCGGCAGCGCCTGGGTCCGGCGGCGGACTCGGTGGATTGGGCCGTTGGCGACGCTACTTCGTTCGCCTTTCCACCCCGGAGCTGCGATGTCTGGCACGATCGCGCGGTCTTCCACTTTCTCACCGAGGCGGAAGATCGCGCCGCCTACAGGCGCAACCTGGTCTCCGCGCTCAGACCGGGAGGGAGCGTCGTGCTGGCCACCTTCGGGCCCCACGGCCCCGTCAAATGCAGCGGCCTTCCAACGAGACGCTATGACGCCGCGGAGTTGAGCCGGGAGATGGGAGCGCGTTTCCAACTCGAACGCAGCGCCATTGTGAACCACCAGACCCCGTTCGGAGGTGCACAGGAGTTTCTCTATTGCCTGTTCCGCTTCCAAGCCTGATCGTCGTCGGCCGGGGGCTTGCGGCGGGCCGCAAGCTGGGCTCTCGCGCAACCCCGCGCAGTGCAGTCCCTCGCCAGAAAATTTCCTTCCGGACGCCGCGACGATTTTGCGCCGGAGCGGCGGGATGCGATGCTCTTCCCTTCTCTACCGCTCACCCTCTTCGAGAATGCCGCGAAGATACTCCCCATAACCGGATTTCCGGACTTTGTCGATCTGCTGTTTCAGTTCGGCGGCGCCGATCCAGCCGCGCCGGTAGGCGATCTCCTCCGGGCAGGCCACTTTGAGCCCCTGCCCCTTCTCGATTGGTTCGATGAAGACCGATGCCTGGATGAGCGACTCATGGGTGCCCGTGTCGAGCCAGGCCAGGCCTCGGCCCAGCACCTCGGCCCGCAGCAGGCCCTGCTCCAGATAATGCCGGTTCACATCGGTAATCTCCAACTCCCCTCGCGCAGAGGGTCGAATGCCGCGGGCGATCCGGGAGGCGTTTCCGTCGAAGAAGTAGAGACCGGTTACCGCGTAGCGCGACTTCGGCCGGGCCGGCTTCTCCTCAATGGAGAGCGCGCGGCCGGTGGGGTCGAACTCGATGACCCCATACCGTTCCGGATCGGAGACGGGATAGGCGAAGACCACCGCGCCCTCTTCGATCTGCGCCGCGCTCTGCAGCCGGCCGGCGAAATCGTGCCCATAGAAGATGTTGTCTCCCAGAATGAGCGCGCCCGGCCGGCCGCCCAGGTAGTCTTCGCCAATGATGAGGGCCTGCGCCAGCCCATCCGGCGAGGGTTGAATCGCGTAGTGAAACGACAGCCCCCATTGCGCGCCGGAGCCCAGCAGGCGCTCAAACAGATCGCGATCCGGGGGCGTCGAGATAATCAGGATCTCTCGAATCCCGGCCAGCATCAGCACCGAAAGCGGGTAGTAAATCATCGGCTTGTCGTAAACCGGGAGCAGTTGCTTGGAGACGACATGGGTGACCGGATACAGGCGGCTGCCCGCGCCGCCGGCCAGAATAATGCCCTTCATTGGTTTGCCGCCCCCCGGGCCGCATAGTTGCGGTCGATCCAATGCTGGTAGGCCCCGCTCATCACCTGCTCCATCCAGTCGCGATTGGCGAGATACCACTCGACGGTGCGGCGGAGGCCGGTGGCGAAGGTCTCGGCCGGGCGCCAGCCCAGCTCTCGCTCGATTTTTGCGGCGTCGATGGCGTAACGCCGGTCGTGTCCGGGACGATCCGCGACGAATTGGATGAGGCCTTCGTGCGGCTTATGCGGGGATTCGGGCAGCAATTCATCCAGGAGAGCGCAGAGGAGGCGCACCGTATCCAGGTTGGTCTGCTCATTGCGTCCACCGATGTTATAGGTTTCACCCACCCGACCGCGATCGAGCACCAGCCGGAGAGCCGCGCAGTGATCGCCGACATAAAGCCAGTCGCGCACCTGCCGCCCGTCTCCATACACCGGAAGAGGCTTCCCCGCCACCGCATTGGCGATCATCAGCGGCAGAAGCTTCTCCGGGAACTGAAACGGGCCGTAATTGTTCGAGCAGTTCGTGGTGATGGCGGGGAAGCCATAACTGTGAACATAGGAGCGGACAAGAAAATCCGAGGAGGCCTTGGATGCGGCATAGGGGCTGTTGGGCGCGTAAGCGGTGCTCTCGGTAAAGGGCGGATCGCCCGGAGACAGCGTTCCATACACCTCGTCGGTGGAGACATGGATAAAGCGAAACTCGGCGCGGCGGGCGGGGCTGAGGCGCTCAAGATAGGCGCGCACGCACTCCAGAAGGCAGAACGTGCCCTGCACGTTGGTCTGCACAAAATCGCCGGGCCCCAGCAAGGACCGGTCCACGTGACTCTCCGCGGCAAGGTGAACGACCGCGCCCGGCGCGTAATGGTTGAGGATGCGATGCAGCAGGCCCGCGTCGCAGATGTCGCCCCGCTCAAAGCTGTATCCGGAGTATGTTTCCGCGGCGACCAGATTCTGCAGGTTGCCGGCGTAGGTAATCTTGTCCAGGTTCACCAGCGGGGAGCCGACCGCGCTCAGCCAGTCCAGGACAAAGTTCGATCCGATAAATCCGGCGCCTCCCGTAACCAGCACCGGCGACGAATTGTTCACGCTCGCTCCCTCATAAAAATGCTGTGCCTGCGCCGGAATGCCGGCGCGGCGTTCACGATTGCCCGGACCGGGCGTGGCGGCCTGCCTGCGCCAGGCTGCTGCGGAAATACGGCAGAGAGAGTTCGAGGCCGCGGCGCAGCGCGATCTTCGGCTCCCAGCCAAGAAGCCTTTTCGCTTTAGAAATGTCGGGACAACGCTGCATGGGATCGTCCTGCGGCAGGGGTTCGTAGCGGATCTTGCTCTGCGAGCCGGTCACCGCGAGAACCTCCCGCGCGCACTCCAGAATGGTCCACTCCTCAGGATTTCCAATATTCACCGGCAGATGCTCGGAAGAGCGAGAGAGGCGGAGAATGCCGTCGATCAGATCGGAGACAAAGCAAAAGCTTCTGGTTTGCCTGCCGTCTCCATACACCGTCAAGTCTTCGCCCAGCAGCGCCTGGATCATGAAGTTGGAGATGACGCGGCCGTCCGTCGGCTGCAATCTGGGGCCGTAGGTATTGAAGATGCGGACCAGGTGCGTATCGACGCCGTGGTAGCGATGAAAGGCCATCACGAGCGCTTCGGAAAAGCGCTTCGCTTCGTCGTAGACGGAGCGGGGCCCGATGGGATTGACGCGCCCCCAGTAGCTCTCGTTCTGCGGATGCACGTCGGGATCCCCATAACACTCCGACGTGGAGGCATGCAGAAAACCGGCCGCGTGCCGGCGCGCGATCTCCAACGCATGGCGCGTGCCGTAGGAGCCGACGTAGAGGGTCTCCGGTCCAAGACGGGCATAGTCGGCCGGACTGGCCGGAGAAGCGAAGTTGAAGACGTAGCCGACCTTCCCCACATCGAAGGGTTGGCAGATATCGGTCTCGACAAAGTCGAATCGGGATTCGCCGGAGAGTTCGGCCAGGTTGGCCATCCGTCCGGTGGAGAGATTATCCACTCCCACGACGGAGTGGCCCTCGGCCAGAAGCGCCTGGCATAAATGGGAGCCCAGGAAACCGGCGGCGCCGGTGACGAGAATGCTTTGCGTCCTAGAGATCTCCATCAGGGCCAGCGCTTGGTGGAGGCAGCCTCCACGGAGATGTGCGGGGACGGCCGGCCCACGCTCAAATAGGTGAAGCCCAGCTCCTGCATCTGCCGGGGGTCGTAAAGATTGCGGCCGTCGATGATGATCGGATAGCGAAGCGTATAGCGCAGCTTCTCCAGGTCGAGACGGCCGAAATCCGCCCAGTCGGTCAGGATGAGGAGGGCGTCGGCATTATCGGCGGCCGAATAGGGACCATCCGCGTACTGCATCGCCGGCCCCGGCTCCAGCTCCTTTTTGGCCCGCTCCATCGCCGCCGGATCGAAGGCCTTCACCGTGGCCCCAGCTTCCAGCAGCATGCGAATGATCTCCAGCGCGGGAGATTCCCGGATATCGTCCGTGCCGCCTTTGAACGCCAGCCCAAGCACGCCCAGCCGCTTGCTGCGCAGGGTCCAGAGCGCGGAGCGGACCTTCTGGAAGAACTGCTGCTTCTGGCGCTCGTTGATCTTCTCCACCTCGGACAGCAGGTTGAAGTCGATTCCCAACTGTTGGGCGACATAGCGGAATGCGGCGACGTCCTTGGGAAAGCAGGAGCCTCCATAGCCGATGCCCGCGCTTAAGAAGCGTCCTCCAATGCGCTGATCGAGACCCATGCCGCGGGCCACATGCTGCACGTCGGCGTCCACGGATTCGCAGAGGTTGGCGATCACGTTGATGAAGGAGATTTTCATCGCCAGAAAGGCGTTCGAGGCATGCTTGATAATCTCAGCCGCCTTGGTCGAGGTCTGCAGGATGGGCGGCGGATCGGCCACCGAGCGAGAGCCGGGAATGGCGTTCGGATTCTCGTAATAGCTTCCCGTGGTGAGCGGGGCGTAGATGGAGGCCAGCAGAGCGGCGGCGCCTTCGCTGTCCGCCCCCAGCACGATGCGGTCGGGATGCAGGAAGTCCCTGACCGCTGTGCCCTCGCGCAGAAACTCCGGGTTCGATGTCACGTCGAACAGGGATCGGGAGACCCCGTTGCGCTCGATGGCGCGGCGGATCCAATCATTGGTGTAGACCGGCACCGTGCTCTTTTCCACAATGACCTTGTAGGACCGGATCGAACGGGCAATCTCACAGGCCACGGCGTCCACGTAGGACAGGTCGGCGTTGCCCGTCTCGCTCTGCGGCGTACCCACGGCGATGAAGATGGCCTGGGAGGCCTGCGTCGCCTGGCTCAGATCGGTGGTGAACTGGATCCGTCCCGTCCCGCCGTGGCGCTCGAGCAATTCGGGAAGAAACTCCTCGTGAATCGGGACCCGCCCGGCGTTGAGCATCTCGACTTTCGCTTCGTCGTTATCCACGCACAGCACGCGGTGGCCAATCTCCGCGAAGCAGGCCGAGGCGACCAGGCCCACGTATCCCGAACCCACAACGGTGATTAGGATCGAATCGTTCATTTCGCTCATCTTATTCTATGTCGGTCTCCAGGTCTGTCCCGAAGGCGGGGGATCGGCGCGATCCCGACGCCGGAGCCGCGCCCCACGGAAGCTCGTGGCCAGGCCCTGCGCCGTTTTCAGACAGTGGCGCCCACTCCGTCCCGGCGCTTTTCCTCTGCGGACGCGCTGCCTCTATTCTCTTCCTCCGGCTTTTCCTCGTGGTATTCCATTTCGGTGTTAATCGCCCAGAGGTTTCCCTTATCTGTGATGCCGCTGAGGATATTATCGACAGCCGTCATCGCGGTCAGCATGGAATGATCCTGATTGTTGTACTTATGCATGCCGTTGCGACCCACCGGAAACAGATTCTGGAAACGGCCGAGGAACTGGCGTACGAGGTGAAACCGATCGTAGGACCCGAAGTATGCGGGGTAGGTTTTGGGCGCCCGCACCACGTGAGCGTCGCGCACGTCGCCGCCGCGCAGAATTCCGATCTTCTCCACCTCGCGGATGGCGAAGTTCTTCAGTTCCTCGTCGGACATCCGCCATAACGGATCGGTCTCGTAGCAGAAATACTCCAGACCGATCCAGCTCGTGGCGGGATCGGCGACCATGTACGGGCTCCAGTTGTTGAAAATCTGCAGGCGGCCGACAAGCACGTCCGGCTCCTGGATGTAGATCCAGTTGTCCTGCAGCGGGCTTCCGTCGGCTTCGCGCACCTGAAGCCGGTCCACCAAAAGACCCACGGTGATGAAGTCGCGATACTGCAGCCCCTCGCTCACCTCCCGCACCTCGGCCGGAATCTCAGTGGCCATGGCTTCGATCAATTCGCGAACCGGCATGGTGGAAAAAACATAGTCGGCGGCCAGGCGGCGAGTCTCCCCGGCCCGGTTCACCGCCTCGACAGAAACGATCCGGTCTCCGTCGATGTGCAGCCGGCTGACCCGCCATCCGAGATGGACTTCTCCGCCGCGACCCGTAATCTGCGCGGCGACGTGCTCCCAGAGCTGCCCGGGGCCGAATTTCGGATAAAGAAAACGCTCGATCAGAGAGGTTTCCGTCGTCTTCTGCCCGATCGCCTGGTCCCGGCGGAAGGCGGACTTGACAAAATGCAGGAGGGCCGTCGTCAGCGACAGCCCCCTGATTCGCTGCGCTCCCCATTCCGCGCTGATGGTCTGGCAGGGAACGCCCCAGACCTTCTCCGTATAGGACTTGAAAAAGGTGAGGTACAACTCGCGGCCGAAGCGATTGACGAGAAAATCCTCCAGGGAATCCTCGCGCCGGCGCGGAAAGATCCGGGCCTGCAGGTAGCTGACTCCCACCTTGAAGGTGCGGACCAGGCCCAGTTTGCGCAGGGTGTCCGCCTTGAGTTTGATCGGATAATCGAAGAACTTCCGCAGGAAGTAGATGCGGCTCTTGCGCGGACGCACCAGCATCACCAGATCCGGATCCGCCGGCGCCGCGCTCTGCGCGGACGTCCGCAGCGTCCGCTCCCGGCCCTGGTATCGCAGAAGGCTCGGCTGTTCGTCCGCTCCGGCGGGCTGCTCCGGCGGCATCAGCTCCATCCACCAGTTCATCACCCGGTCGGACTTGGAGAAGAATCGATGGCCGCCGATATCCATGCGGTTTCCCTTGTAACGGACCGTGCGGGATATGCCGCCAATCTCATGGCTGGCCTCGAGGACGATGGGGTGGATCGCGGAGCGGCGCAGGAACTCGAGGGCGGCGGTGAGCCCAGCCGGTCCGGCCCCGATAATGACGGCGGTCTCAGGCATGAGAACCCCTTGGGCTGCGGGAGGAGGTCGAATAGGCCGAGGCTCTCATGCTCTGCAATTCGAAGTCGATCTTCCTGGAGTCCTTCCGTCCCTCTCGAAAGATGGACCGTTTCCCGGCAAGAGCGGGCCACGAATCCCGGCTGCTGTTGCCTGATATGGTTCCCCCCCCGGTCCAGGCTGCCCGATACCGGAGAGCGATTTTCCGGGCCCCGGAGGCGCCCGTTTTGCAATTCCCGGAGACTCTGCTGTGCCGATTCGGTAAGCCTACCATGGGGAATTCCCGGCGTCCGGGTCGGCGGGCCCCAGTACCTTTCCTGCTAATTTCCGTGAATGTCCCGTACCACTACAGTCATGTTTCCGTTATAGACATAGCCTGCGCTTTTCATTACCCTGATGCAAGTTGAGCCACGAATTCGCCGAATTAGCCTCGAAACGGTACATTTATCGGGCATTTCGTCGGAATGATTTCGGTATTGTGCCTCTGTCGGTGACATGTGAAATCCACGGAGTGTCGCATTTTAAATCTATGATCGTCCCAGTTACCTCTGGAAAATCTCGAAATCGACTGAACGTACGTCTTGTTTCACTGCAACTATTGTTGGATATGTAACCCGCGAGGTTACTTG
The DNA here is from genome assembly GCA_021799945.1 of Acidobacteriota bacterium. Classification (GTDB taxonomy): domain Bacteria; phylum Acidobacteriota; class Terriglobia; order Terriglobales; family Acidobacteriaceae; genus PALSA-350. The sequence continues at coordinate 4,587 of JAJYZK010000023.1, read as the reverse complement.
GTAGAAACACGGTATTCAGCGCATACGATTGCTGCGCTTGCGGTCCGCTTGTGGTCCGGTGGCGAGGAAAAGCCGGGATGGACGAAGAGAATCGATCTCCTTCTCCGGGTTCCAGACAGCGCAACGGGTCGAAATATCAAAATTGATTTCACGGACGGCTAACATGCGACTTCATTCCAAGGTACTGGCTTTCGCGTTCGTCGTAGCGGGAGCTCTCCTGCCGAATGTCTCCCAAGCGCAGGTAGTGCAGGCGTTGAAAGGCGGCGGAGGCCAGATCAACGTATACGGCCTGTACAGCCTGGTGAATCCCGATGGGAAGTCCACCTTCGACTACCCGCAAGGCACGCACTTCACCAACTACGGAAACGCCACGAGCTGGAATCAGGCCATCGCCATGGGCGCAGACTTTCGCCTGGGAAGATTCGCCTTCGGCCAGCCGGCGATCGGAGCCCGCCTTACATATTCCTATGGTCCCTTCGCCAATGAAAGCACTTACATGTTCGGCCCGGAGGTCCACTACATGTGGCGGAAGCTGCGCCCGTATGGCGACTTCTTTATCGGCAAGGGGAACATCGACTACAAGGGCACTTCGTTCAAAGACGACAGCATTGTGTATGAGCCGGGCGGCGGGGTGGACTATCACATCAACCGCCGCTGGAGCGTTCGCTTGATTGACTTTCAGTATCAGTTCTGGAATCTCTCCACCCATTTCTACCCGGCGGGATTTGTTCCGGGCGCTCCGGCCCAATATGTCGATACCACGTTGAAGCCGTACACGATCAGCTTCGGAGTGCTCTTCCGCGTCAAGTAGCCGGGCGAGCGCGCGGACCCGGCCGCCGTCGATTCGGCTGCGGCGGGGATCGTTCTTCCGATCGGGGAGGGTCGATCGGCGTCCGCGACAGTTCTTTCTTCGGTTCGTTCGATCGGTTCGTTCGATCGGTTCGTCAGGCCCCGGAAAAGATACCCTCGGCGTTGGCGTTGGTATCCGCGCGTTTTGCAGGTCAGCGATGCAATCTCCAGCTTCCGATCCCTACCTTCGACCGGCGTTTCCCCTTGCCCACCGCCTGCGCAGACAGTTTTGGAATACCTGCCATCTCCTGTTCTATCGCACCTCTCCACGGCCCTTCCATGCGTGGCGGTCGTTTTTGTTGCGTTGTTTCGGCGCGACGGTGGGCCCGAATTGCCATTTCTACGCGAAGTCCCGCATCTGGGATCCGCGCAACCTGATCTGCGCCGATCAGGTGACGGTCGGCGACGACGCCGAGATCTACAACCCCTCGCCCGTTCACCTGGGTTCGCACGCCATCGTCTCGCAACAGGCTTATATCTGCGGGGCCACACACGATTACAACGCGCCGGAGTTTCCCCTTGTATCCCATGCCATGCGGCTGGGCGCGTATTGCTGGGTGTGCGCCCGGGCCTCGGTCGCTCCAGGAGTCAATCTTGGGGACGGGGCGGTTCTTGGCCTGGGCTCCGTCGCCACGCACGATCTCGAGCCATGGACCGTCTACGCGGGCAATCCCGCGCGCAAGATCAAAGTGAGGCGCGTGGGCGACCCGGTCGCCTCCGGGATGGTGCGGAGCGCCCAGTGATATGCTTTTTGCCATGCTTGCGGTGTTCCTCAAACAGTTGCAGCCGCTGGAACGGCGCGGCAGGACTCGCGGCCGCCGGCCTGGTTCGGGAGCCGGCGATCTTCGGGCCGCGGTATGGTTTCTGGCCCTCGCGGCGGCCATTCTCCAGCCTCGCGCCGGGGCCCAGTCCAGCGGTCTCGAGGGCTCCGCGCAGCCTCCCATCACGCCGGCCGCTTCCGCCCCCACCGGGGAGAATTCGCAGCCGCAATCCATGTTTCCGCAAGCGGCGATACCGGCCGTCGGCGGACCGGCCCGCGGCGCCGGCGGGACTGCGTCCCCGTTGGCGTCCAGCTTCGGCGGCGGCCTCGGCTATGGTCCAATTCGCCCCGGCGATATCGTCGAGGTTCGGGTCTTCGGAGCTCCGGAGTATTCCATCAGCATGCCTGTTTCGAGCGCCGGCGATATCGCCCTGCCCTATGCCGGAATTTTTCATATCGAGGGCATGACCGCGACCGAGTCCGCCGGAGCCATCGACCGGTTCTATGAGGAGCGCCAGATCCTTCGCAATCCGCAGGTGATCGTGACCACCCAGCAGTTCGGGTATTTCGTCACTGTTCTAGGCGAGGTGCATACCCCGGGGATGTATCCGCTGACCGGACGCAGGCGCTTGTTCGAGGTGCTTTCCGAGGCCGGCGGGCTGACCGATCGGGCGGGACACGTGATCGACATCTTCGATCCCGATTCCACGAAGGGACCGCACACCGTCATCTGGGATCCCTCCCTGCGGGAAAACAGGGCGGCGGAGACTGTTTTGAAAAACGGCGACACCGTCATGGTCAGCCGCTGCGGCGTGGTCTATGTTGGCGGCAACGTGGTCCGGCCGGGGGCCTTTCCCATTTGCGACTCGAACCATACCACGCTTTCCGAGGTGGTGGCGGAAGCGCAGGGAGTCAAGCCTTCCTCCTGGCCGCAGCGCTCGCTTTTGCTTCGCTCCACGCAGTCGGGAACCCGGCTGGTGCAAAAGATCCGGCTCAACGACGTGTTGCAAGGCAAGCGAACGGATATCTTCATGCAGCCGGACGATATCGTCTACGTGCCCGCCAGCTCGGCGAAATCGGCGACCAAGTTCGGCATCTCGGCGGCCGTCGCGTTTATGGCGGAGGCCATGTTTTTTATCTATTGACTCCTCCGGCGGGGAATGCCGGATCCCGGACGGACCGCGCCGTCCCGATCGCCAACGACTATGAAACCATCGAGGAGAGCTCGGCGCGCATGAAGTTCAGCATTGTGACCATTTCGTTCAATCAGAGAGCCTACCTGGAGCAGGCCATGCTCTCCGTGCTGGAGCAGGATCATCCGGAGATCGAATACATTGTCGTCGACCCGGGATCGACCGATGGAAGCCGCGAGCTGATCGAGCGCTATTCCCCCCGATTGTCCAGAGTGATTTTCGAACCCGACGCCGGAGCGGCGGACGGACTGAACAAGGGCTTTCGGGCAGCCACCGGAGAGATCTTCGGATTCCTCAACTCCGACGATGTCCTGCTGCCGCAGGCGCTGAGCCGGGTGAACCAGGCCTTTGCCGAAGCGCCCGATGCGGATATCGTGATGGGCAACGGATTCATCGTAGATCGCGCGGGCGCCAGGGTTCGCCACATCCATGCGGCAGGCTTCACCGCGCGGCGTTTTTTCTACGGTGCATCCACCTGGCTCCAGCAGTCCACTTTTTTCCGCCGGGGCGCCTTCGTCGCCGCCGGAGGCTTCAATCCCCTCAACCGATCCTGCTGGGATGGCGAGCTAGCGCTGGAAATGGTCCTGCGGGGGGCCAAAGTGCAATACCTGAACCAGGATCTTTCCCTCTTCCGCCTGCATCCCCAGTCGATCACCGGATCGAATCGCCATAAACAAATGATGAAGGGAGACGCGGATCGCATGTTTCAGAGGGCCGCTGGAAGGCGATGGAGCCGTCTGGACTCCGTGCGCGGTTGCTTCTATCGTCTGGAGCGGCTTTTGACGCATCCCGGAGCCCTGGAATCGGCGCTGCGGGCGCGGGCCTGGCGGAAGTTGGGGGCCGGTGCGGGGTGAGGCGATGGAAGCCTGCCGGACTGCGCTTTCTTCCCTCCCCGGCGGGGGCGGCGAAAACGCTTCGCGCAGACGGAGTGGGGACTCTATAATTTATGCGTCTCCTCCAAGCAGATACCCGCATCCGCCGCGGCATGCGGGCGCCCTACGGGGATGCGGATCGGAAGGGATCAGCGCTGCGGATCGCGGCCGAGAGCGGCAGGAAGCGCGCCGCGCGCCAGCCCGCGATTTCCGCAGACGGCCATCCGGGGCGAACCATCCCGCGTGCGGGCAGCGCGATGCCCTCCGGGCCGAATTGCGGTCAGCTTGGAGTTTCCGGCCACGTTCCGTCTGAACCTCGCACCGTATGAATCCTCTCCCCCCACCGCCGGTCGAGCCCATTGCACCCGAATACCGTGACACGGTCGTCGGTGAACGACCCTTCGTCAGCCTGGGGCTCAGTGACGGCAGAACCCTACAGCATGCCCTGCGCATCGGCAAAAAATATATCTGGCTGGTGCTCATCGGCGCCTTGGTGGGGGCCGGGGCGGGCATGTTCGAGAACGCCACTTCGCCGAAACAGTACCGCGCCAGCGCCACCATCGAAATCACCGCGGATACAGCCGATCAGTTTCGCCTGGACACCAGCGGGGACGATCAGGGCGGCTACATCGACGCCTCCCGCCTGGGCACCGAGATCGCCATCCTCAAGAGCGCGACGCTGGCCACGGAGACCATCCGCTCCCTTCATCTTTATAACGATAAGGATTTCCTCCCTCCCGGCGCCACCTCGCCCTGGGATCTTTCCAATATCCGCCTGCGCCATGCGCTGATTGGAATGTTCGAGGGAGGATTGGCCGCCGAGCGGACCGGCCACACCAACATCCTCACGCTGAGTTGCACCGCCCGCGACCCCCAGCTCGCCGCCGATATCTACAATACGCTGATCGACAAC
>JAJYZK010000394.1 GCA_021799945.1 Acidobacteriota bacterium | reverse complement strand
CACGAACCGGCCGCAGTACGAGCTGATGAAGCTGTTGACCGGGGAGGAAAAGAACATCTGCGCGGTGGGAGATGAGGACCAGAGCATTTACTCCTGGCGCGGAGCCGACATCCGCAACATTCTGGAGTTCGAGCGCGACTTCCCGAATGCCCGGACCATCCGGCTGGAACAGAACTACCGCTCCACGCAGGTGATCCTGGAAGGGGCCTCGGCGGTGGTCTCGCACAATATCCACCGCAAGGGCAAGCAGCTTTGGACTGCGCGGCAGGGAGGCGCCAAGATCGGCTACTACGAGGCCCCGGACGGAGAGCATGAAGCTCTGTTTATCGCCGACCGGATTCAGAAGCACCTGCGCCAGGCCGGCGCGCAGGAGGAAACGGCCAGGGCCCGCGCCGCCGTTCTCTACCGCACGAACTCCCAGTCGCGGCTGGTGGAGGAGGCGCTTCGCCGTTACGGCATCCCGTACACCATGGTGGGAGGCTTTTCTTTCTATGAACGAGCCGAGATCAAAGATCTGCTCAGTTATCTCAAGCTGGTGCAGAACCCGGACGACTCGATCGCCCTGTCGCGCGCGGTCAACACGCCGGCGCGCGGCATCGGAAAGGCCACCATGGAGGTGGTCGAACGCTTGAGCCTGGAGACGGGCATGAGCGCCTGGCGCGCCCTGGAGCGGACGGTGAAGGAAAAGCTGCTGCCGGCCCGCGCCTGCTCCGCCCTCGCTGTCTTCCGCAGCCTGATTCTGGACGCTCGCGCTCTGCTCCAACCGGACCTTGCCGATGCTCTCGGCCGCGAGACGGAACGGGCGGCCGGGGAGAGCGCCGGGGAGAGCGAGGGAGCCGACGATCCCGCGGATGCCGAGGCTTCCGTCCGCTTCGATTTCGGAGAAATGGACCAGGACGCGCCGGGCCGGGAAACGCATCGGGATCCCAAACCGGAGCCGGTTCCCGGCTTCCGCAGCCCGGGCGAACGGGCGACCTTGCCGGAGCTGATCCGCTTTCTCATCGATCGCACCGGATACATCCGCGTCCTGGAGGAAGAAGGCACGCCGGAGTCGGCGTCGCGGATTGAAAACCTGAAGGAGCTGGCCAACGCCGCGCACGATGCGGAACAGCGCGGAGAGACCCTGGCGGAGTTTCTCGACCACGCCGCGCTGGTCAGCGACGCCGACCAGTACAATCCCGAGTCCCAGGTCACGCTGATGAGCCTGCATGCCGCCAAGGGGCTGGAGTTTCCCCTGGTGCTGCTGGCCGGCATGGAGGAGGGTCTGTTCCCTCATTCGCGCACCTTCAACGAGCCCATGGACATGGAGGAGGAACGGCGTTTGTGCTATGTGGGCATGACCCGCGCCATGGATACGCTGATCCTCACCCGCGCCCGTTACCGGCGCCGGTACGGCAACGATATGCCCGAGCAGAGCACGCCCTCGCGATTTCTCGAAGAGATTCCGCCGCGCTTGCTGGACGACCTGGGAGAAACCAGGCGGGGGATGGGCGAGGGCGGCTCGCGCCTGCGCCGCGACGGCTTCCGCGACGGCTTCGGCGACCGGCATTTTCGCTACGAGGACGAGGACCAGAGCCCGGACCCTCCTTCCGGCCGGAGCGCGGGCGCCGGTCTGGGACGTTCTGCTTCTCAGGACAGCATTGCGCGGTTCTTCTCTTCGCGCTCCTCCGGAGCGCCGGCAAACGCTCCGCCCCGGCGCTGGCCGGAGACGGCGGCCCTTTCGCCGCCCACCGGCCGCGACGGGAGCGCGAACCCGAGCGGGGCCGGCGGCCTCCGCAGCGGGCAGCGCGTGCGCCATCCGAAATACGGCGCCGGCATCGTCTTTCGCCGGGAAGGTGACGGTGAGGATGCCAGGATTACGGTACAATTTGCAGAATTCGGCGTGAAAAAGCTCGTAGAGAAGTTCGCCCAACTCGAAAAGATCTGAGGACACACCAGGAAACGGCATGGCCAATACGAAAGCCCTTGAAGACAAGTTGGAACGCAAGAAGATCAAGCGGGCAGCACGCAAAAAGGCCCCGGCGAAGACCGCGCGCACCACTCCCCGCGGGGCCCGCAAGAGAAAGGTGAAGAAGCTGAGCCGCGGCCAGAGCAAGCGCTGATTCCCGGGCTGCAATCTGGCGCTCCCCAACCCGCATAGGCCGCCTGTCAAGGGCGGTCCACGCCCATCTCTCTTCCGGCCCGGTGGCCGGAGGCCGCGCCGCAACCGGCATTGCCGGATTTCAGCGCAGGCCGTTCAGCGACGGGAGCCGGAATCTGCGCCATCAACTATTTGCGACCAAATCGATTGAGGGTCTGATCGGCGACTCCGAGTTGCCCCATCATTCCCTGAAGAAGACGCTGGGGCCTGTCTCGCTCACGGCTCTGGGGATCGGCGCGGTCATCGGGTCGGGGATATTCACGGTGGTCGGCACGGCCATCGCCGGAGAAAAATTCGACACGGCGTCGATCCTCAACACTCCCTTCCTCGATTATCTGGTGCGGCATCGCGCGCTGGCCGGCCGGCCCGGCGCCGGGCCGGCGCTGGCCATCTCCATGGCTCTGGTCGCCGTGGTCTGCGCCTTCACCGGACTTTGCTACGCCGAACTCGCGTCCATGATCCCCATTGCCGGCAGCGCCTACACCTATACCTACGCCACCATGGGCGAGCTCGCAGCCTGGATCGTCGGTTGGGATCTGATTCTCGAATACGCGGTGAGCAACATGGCGGTCTGCGTGGGCTTCGCCGCGCACATTGTCGATTTTCTAGACTGGTTCGGCGTGCATCCCACCGCGCGCTGGATCTCGCCGGCGTTTTTACCCTCGGGGCTCACCGATCTGCGCGGAAACATCATCTACGCGCCCGGCTGGCACCCGGGCTTCAACATTCCGGCCTTTCTGATCGTCATGCTGATCACCGTCGTGCTGGTGCGGGGCATCCGCGAATCCGCCAACGCGAACAACTTGATGGTGGCGCTCAAGATCGGCGCCATTCTGATCTTCGTGCTGGCCGGAGCGCACTTCGTGCATCCGGGAAACTGGCGCCCCTTTGCGCCCAACGGATGGTCGGGCGTACTCACGGGCGGCAGCATCATCTTCTTCACCTATATCGGCTTCGATTCGGTCTCGACGGCGGCCGAGGAGTGCCGCAGGCCGCAGCGCGACGTGCCCATCGGCATCCTGGCGACGCTGCTGATCTGCACGCTGCTCTATATTGCGGTGGCCGTCATCCTCACCGGCCTCGTTCCC
>JAJYZK010000022.1:4257-15336 GCA_021799945.1 Acidobacteriota bacterium | reverse complement strand
TACCAGCCGGATCGCTTCCTTAACATCCGAATCGCCCCAGGCGCGAAAAAATTCGTCGCCTCCGCCAAAGGTCGCGGCGCCGAAACAGAGCGCCGGAACCTTCAATCCCGATCGTCCAAGCAGCCTGAATTCCATGGCGTCCAGTATAAGGGCTCCCGGGATAACGGCTATCCGGATAAGCGGCGCCGGCCGAATGCGGAGCGCGGCGTCCATCCATGGCGCCAACCCGATCAGGGCAACAGCGCCGCCTTGGGCATGCCGCAACGGGCCAGGAAGCGGACCATCGAGGCCGCCGGATCGGAGAGAGGCGTCTCGCGCAGGCGAGCCGTCTCCGCCGACTGGCCCTGCTGCGCTCCGAAGAGGAGGAACTGGAGTTTGCGCGCCGTCGTCAGATCGAAGCTTTCGCTGGCAAAGACCTTTCTCCCCTGGCGAACGATCAGCACGGGGCCCTCGTTCGTGCTGTAAATGCGCTCGAGCGCAGTCGTCTCCTCGGCCGTTTCCCGCGTCACGCTCGAGTACTTCCGGCTCAGCTCCCGGGCGTAGAGCGCCGCGAACTCCTCCGCCGCCGCCTTGGTCCTCCAGGCCGAAAGATAGAGCAGGCTCACCGACGCGGTGGAGGCCTTCTGCTCCTCGGTCGTCGCGCTCCGGCTCTGGGCCGCGTAATACAGCCCTCCGTTCCACTGCGGCGTCAGGGCCTCCGCCTCCGGCTCGCCGCCGTAGAGTTCGGTCAGGATGCGGACATCCAACTCGCCCATCACGCCGATATCGTAGGGCTGATAGGCGGCGTCGAGCAGCCCGTGCACATCCGGCATGCGCAGCAGAGGAACGGGCTGCCGGCGTTCGTAGGCCCGGGGATTCATGATCTCGAAGCTGCTGTTCGGGGGCTGGTCCAGAACCCCGGCGAAGGCGGCCTCCGCTCCTTCGTCTTTCCATACGGCCTGCTCGAATCCCAGCCCTTCCCGGTACGGAAACAGGAGCGACTCCTGCAGCAGCAACGGGGCGCGCGCCATCACCGGGGAATCGGCGGAAGCGTCGCTGTCCGGCTTGAAGCTTTGGATGATGTTCGGCGAGGTCACCAGGCTCCGGCCCGAGGGCTTCAGCGTGTAATCGACATACACGGCCATCGCCTGCCCTTCCAGCACCGCATCGCGCGCGGTGTCCCGCTCGTCGATCGCCAGCCGGCTATTGTCTTCGGCTACATTCTTCGGAGGACTTTCGGGCTCATCCGGATCCCATTTATCCAGATTTGTGTGCTGATCCTGGAGGGCATGCGTCAATTCATGCGCCATCACCGGCTTCTGATCGTCCGGGGCCACCCAATCGAGCAGGTTGACCGTCTTGGTTTTGTTGTCGTAGAAGCCGGCGATCTGCTCCGTCAGAAGACTCACCAGGAACGGCCGGAGGTGAAAATCGCGGTCCAGGAGACCGAATTTATCCAGCACAATCTCCTCCCGCTGCATCCGCTTCGCGTCCTTATCCTCCTTGAATTTTTCCAGGATATAGCGCTCCACCGCCCGGCGGCTGATCAGGCGGCGCTTCACCTTGTGCTCGATCGGAAGCCGGGAATCGTCGCTGGCGAAGGTGAGAATATCGCCCATCGAGCGAAAGAGCTCCTTGGCCTGCGCGGAGGTGATGCGGGTGGTTTTCCCCGGCTGCGAGCCGTCCGAAGTTTGATTCTGGGTTTGATCCTGAGGCTCCGCATCCGCGGAGGCGGCGCCCGGCGCTTGCGCGGCTTGGCTTGGCGCAGCTCCGGCCGCGCCGCCCTGGCTTGCCGGAGGCTGCGGGTTCTCGCCCGGCGCTCCGCAAATTGTCAGCGAAGCCAGCAAAACACAGCAATACTTCCATTTCCGTTTCATTCTCCAGCCATTCTGGGTCCGCAGCCGGAGTCCGGCGCATCCGCCTGCATGCAAGGCTATAATTTTCTTGTGCTTTCTGCCATGAGTAACGCGGATAGTGCCCGTCAACCGGCGGCCCCGGAGGCGCCATCGCCGCTTCCTCCGGATGCGGCCTCCGCCGGCGCGCCGCCCGATGGAAACTCCGCCGGAAACACCGCCTTGACGGCGGCGCTGCTGGCCGAGGGCCGGATCGGCCCCTCCCAGATCAAGTCTTTTTGCGGCGCCGGCTGCCCCCGCGCCTTCGCTACCCCCGACCTGGCTCCGGAGCGGGAGGCGGGCGATGGCCGGAACGCGGAGCTTTCCGCGCTGCTGCATGCCGCCGCGGTCAGCGACCTCGGCTGGCAGTCATGGATCCGGGTCACCGGAACGGACCGCATTCGCTGGCTCAACGGAATGGTCTCCAATGCGGTGCAATCGCTGCCGGAAAACGAGGGAAACTACAACTTCCTGCTCAATGCCCAGGGACGCATTCAGGGCGATTGCATGCTGTACCGGCGCCCCGGGGACGCGCTGCTCACCACTGGCCAGGATCAGGTTGCAGCGGTCGTGCGCTCGCTGGAGCGCTACATCATCATGGACGATGTGGAGCTGCAAGTGGTGAGCGGCGAATGGACCGCGTTGTCCATCGCCGGCCCGGGAGCGGCGGAGACGCTGCGGCGGGCCATCGCGGATCCTTTGCCCGAGTGGGCGCCGCGCGGCAACGCCCGGCTGCGCGAGATTCGGCTCCCGATTCCGCGCCAAGGCTCCGCCGATTCGGAGGCATCGGGCGCCGATTCCAGCGCCATCCTGATCGCCGTTCCCTCCCCGCTCGCGCCCCGTTACGAGCTCTGGATCGCTCCGTCGCAAGTCCTCACCTGCTGGGACGCTCTACTGGAAGCGGGCGCGCGGCCGGCCGGCGTGGATGCCCTGGAGGCTCTCCGCGTGCTGGAGGGCGCGCCGCGCTATGGCCTCGACTTCGACCACAGGAACCTGCCGCAGGAGACCGGCCAGACCCGCGCCCTCCATTTCGCCAAGGGCTGCTACCTGGGCCAGGAGATTGTCGAAAGAATCCGCTCCCAGGCCACGGTGCACCGGAATTTGCGGCAATTTGAGCTGCGCGGCGCTCTCCCTTCCCTGCCCTGCGATCTGCTTCGGGCGGATCAGGTTGTCGGCCGGCTGACCAGCGCCGCATCCCTGCCGCTGCAAGGGGTGACGCGCAGCTTCGGGCTGGGATTTCTCCGGGCCGAAGCCGAGGCCCGGGCAGGAGACTTCGACTATGCGGGAGGATCGGCCCGGCTCATGGCTGCGCCGCCCCTGCCGCCCGGCCCGCGGACCGATGCGGGCGCAGACCCAAACTAACCCCAGGCAGTCACTACGGACGAGGAGCATGCGAGAAAAAGAGCCCCAATTCACCGTGACGGATCGGAGAAAATTCACCGCTGGGGGCGAACTTCGCCACGAGGAAGGCCAGGAGCAACGCGAAGCGGAGAGCGGGCCGCAAGCGAACGCGGCGCCCGCCCCGGCGCCTCCGCCGAACCCCGACGCCGGAGCGCCGGCCGCCGCACAGGATGCCTCCGCCGAAGACCCCGGCGCCATCCCGGGGCCCAGCCGCGAACAGGCGGCGCAGCAGCACCGGGAATACCAGGCATCCTCCGATCGGCTCGACGAACTGCTGCGGCAGTCGAACCCCGAGGCCGGAGCCATGCAGCCGATGAACTTCGAACGGCTGGTCCAGTTCCTTTACATGACGGCGGCCATGCAAATGGGAGCGGGCGCCGCGCCCAATGAGCAGCCCCGCGTCGATATCCTGGGCGCCCGGCAGAGCATCGATATGCTCAGCATTCTGGAGGAGAAGACCAAGGGCAACCTGAGCGAAAATGAGAAGCGTCTGCTCGGCAACGCCCTCTTCGATCTGCGCATGTCTTTCCTGGAAATCACCAACGCCATCAGCAGCTCGGCGCAGCGCCCCAGAAAGCCCGGAGGCCGCCGCTGAATCCACCCCGCTCCCGGCGCGGTTTCACCCGGCATTTCCTTTTACCTATGACGCGGAAGAACGGATCCAGTGCAGGCTGAGATCACCATTCTGGGCAGCGGCACCTCCATGGGAGTGCCCACGCTGGGCTGCGACTGCCGGGTCTGCACCTCGCCGGATCCGCGCGACCGGAGGACCCGGCCTTCGATCGCCGTGCAATGGAACGGCAACTGCGTGCTGGTGGACACCGGCCCGGATTTCCGCCAGCAGGCGCTGCGGGAAAAGATTGCCCGCGTCGATGGCGTGTTGTACACCCATTCCCACGCCGACCATATCCTGGGCCTCGACGATCTGCGGCCCTTGAGCTTCGGCCGGCAGTCCCACATCCCCCTCTATGCGGACGACTCCGCCGCCGCGGTGATCGAGCGCGTCTTCGATTACACCTTCGACGCCAACGCGCTCTACCCCACCCGCGCCCGGGTTGAAATGCATCGGCTGGGCGAGCAGGCGGAGATTCAAGGCCTGGTTTTCCGGCGCATCCCGCTCATTCACGGCCGCATCGAAGTGGCCGGATTCCGCTTCGGCGGGGCGGCCTATCTCACCGACATGAACCGCATTCCGGAAAGCAGCCTGCCGCTGTTGCAGAACCTGGATGTGGCCATCCTCGACGCCCTGCGCATCACCCCCCATTCCAGCCACTTCACGCTCGAAGAGGCGATCGAGGCCGTCCGCCTGCTCAATCCCCGCCGCGCCTTCTTCACCCACATGTCGCATGAGGTGCACCACGCCGACGTCAGCGGCCTGCTCCCGGCGCCGATCCAGCTCGCCTACGACGGGCTGCGAATCCCCTTCGAGATCTGACCATGCGGATCTTTCGCGGCCTGGAGGAACTGCCCGCCGGCTTCGGTCCCGCCGCAGTCAGCATCGGCAACTTCGACGGCGTGCATTGCGGGCATCGCCTGATTCTGGAGCGCCTGCGGGAGCGCGCGCGGACCGGCGGATTGCGATCCGTGGCGGTTACCTTCAATCCGCATCCGATGCGGGCGCTGCGGCCCGAGGCCGGCCTCCGGTTGATCACTCCCCTGGACTCCCGGCTGGAGCTGCTGGCGGCCACCGGCATCGACGCGGCGATGATCCTGCCCTTCACCCCGGCGCTCTCCCGCATGCGGGCCGCCGACTTCATTCGCGCCATCGTGCGCGACTCCCTGCGGGCCCTCGAGGTGCACGAAGGCGCCAACTTCCGCTTCGGCCATCGCGCGGAGGCGGGCGCGACGGAGCTCCAGGAGATGGGGCGCGACATGGGCTTCGCGGTGACGCTCTACGGCCCCTGCGCCATTCGCGGCTGCGCCGTTTCCAGCAGCCGGATTCGCGAGCTGCTGCTGCAAGGCGACCTGCGCACCGCCCGGGCTCTGCTCGGGCGCAGCTTCTTTGTGCGTTCGACCCCGGCTCGCGGACGAGGCGTGGGCGCCACGCTCGACGCGCCGACGATCAATCTGGCCCCCTACTCCGAATTGCTGCCTCCCAACGGCGTCTACGTCACCCGTCTGCGTGTGGGAACGGTCTGGTGCGACGGCGTCAGCAATATCGGCTACCGTCCCACCTTCGGCCCCGGCGCCTTCGCGGTGGAGACCCACCTGCTCGATTTTCAGCGGCTCGCTCTCCACCCCGTCGAGCTCGATCACACGACTCCCTTGAAGCTGGTCTTTCTGAAGAAGCTGCGCGACGAGCGGGCCTGGCCTTCTCCCGAGGCATTACAGCAGCAAATCTTCAAGGATGTAGCCCGCGCCCGGCGCTATCATCGCCTGCTGCGGCTCTTCGCCGGTTAGCAGCCGCTTCGCCGTTGGCCGGCGGCGCGGGTGAGACACAGGCTACAATCCCTGCGGCGGGGAGTGCGGCGGATTCGCGTCGCAGACGACTCGCTCGGAAAATAGGGAGACAAACCTCAGTGAGCAGAATCAATCGGCGCGACTTCCTGCTGGCCTCCGCCTCCTCCGCATTCCTCGGCGCCGCTCCCGCGCTTCCCTTTTCCGCCGACGCGGCGCAGGTGAGCGGCCCGCCGACGGGAAAGGCCGCTCGTCCTCCTTACCCCGGCGCGGCGGAGGCCAACTGGACCATCGGCAATTCTTTGGTCTCCCGCACCCTGGCCTTCAGCCCCGCCCTGGGTCTTTACACCGCGAGCTGGCGACACGAGGTCACCGGAACGGATTTCGCCGAGGCCCCCCGGGAACGCAAGATCCGCGGGGCCGAGTTCTCGATTCAGGTGGACTCCGCCCGCCTCCGCGGCGCGGATCCATCGGCCTGGGAGCTGCTGGAAGCGAAGACGCAGCCCTTTGGAGCGCATGGCCAGCTTCTCACCATCCGTCTCCGTTCCGCCGCGCATCCCTTCGATGCGACCGCCTTCTACGCCGTATATGACGGGCATCCTGTCGTTCAGAAGTGGGTGGCCATCGCCAATCGCGGCGCCCGGCCCCTGCGTCTCACGCATTTCGCCTATGAGAGCGCGGGCATCGCGCCCGGGCCGCCTCATGTGCTCGAAGCATCCAGCTTCGACGGCGCCCAACCCCGCGAGATCTTCTTCACCGGACGAGTGGACGATGCCGCCGTGCTGTTGCGAAACTCTCTCACCGGCGAAGGTCTGTTCGCCATGAACGGGGCCCCCGGCTGGACCAAGAGGACGGAGCTTGTGGGCTGGGGCTACGGCGTCACGCTCATGTACGATACCGACCTCTTCCCCTTCGAGCGCACCCTGGCCCCCGGGGAGACCTTCACCAGCGCCCGCGGCTCCATCGCCTTTTTCGTCGATGGCAAGGGCCACTCCGACCCCAGATGGGTTGTTCCCTCCTATACCTCGCAGATCCTCATGAAAAAAGGGCCGGGAAATCGGCCGCCATGGATCTACAACACCTGGGAGCCCTTTGAGCGAGGCATCACCGAGCCCATCGCCCGCGACCTGATTGCGGCCGCCGGACGGATGGGAATGGATATCTTCACCATCGACGACGGCTGGCAGGCCAACTATGGCTCCAACGACATCAACCGCACGCTCTTTCCGCAAGGCCTGGACGAGATTCAGGCGGCGGTCGAGCGGCAGGGCATGCGGCTGGGCCTGTGGTCGCCCCTGGCCGCCATCAGCACCGAGATTGCGGTCTACAAGGAGCATCCCGAGTGGGTATGCCGGGACCGCGACGGCAACCCGAAGTTCACGGGAACCATGGCCGGGTCGCAGGCCGTGATGTGTCTCGCCAGCCCCTACTGGGAGGCCGCCGCCAGACGGGTCATCGAGCTGATCGGCCGATACCGCCTGCGCTATGTCAAGCTGGACCTCACCACGGTCTTCAACGCCTATGGCGAATCGCCCGGATGCTATGCCGCCAACCACTACCATCGGTCCTGGGCGGAGTCGCTGATACGTATCTATGAAGGGATTCAATCCGTGACGGATGCGATTTACCGTGAACATCCGGATGTGCTGCTGGACCTTACCTTCGAGCTGTGGGGAGAGAAACATTTAATCGACTACGGCCTGCTCGCGGCCGGCGATCTGGACTGGATGAGCAATGTGGACGACGGCAGCCCGGCCGCCGCCGGCCCGCGCCAGGCGAGAACTCTTCTCTACCAGCGTTCGCTGGCGATGCCGAGCGAGACCATGCTGATCGGAAACCTGCAGGCGGAGATGCCGCCCATCGAGGACCGTCTGGCCACCGCGATGGGCTCCGCCCCGCTATTCCTGGGCGATTTGCGAAGGTTGACCGCGGAGCGGCAGGCCTGGTGCCGGGAGAAAATTCAATGGTTCAACGCCCTGCGGAATCAGGTTCCCATGCTCCAGGGATTCTTTCCGTTGGGCGGCTGGCGGCAGCCCGGAGCCAACGACTGGGATGGATATGCGCGCCTGAGCCGCGCGGGCGAGGGACTGATCGCCCTCTTTCGCAATGAATCGAAGCGGAGCGCGGTGGAAGTCGCCTTGCCGGCCTTCCCGGATGGCGCATTTTATCTGCGCTCCGGCATAACGGAGAGAGCATTGCAGAACTGCGCCGGCTCGCAGCTCCGGCAGGGCATCCGGATTGCATTTCCGGAAGAGAGCCGCGTGGAGCTGCTGGAGGTCCGGCGCGCCGACCAGCAGTAGCCCCGGCAATCAGCGGTTGGCGACCGGGCTGGGCCCATCCTTCGCAAGCTTCGCCGGCGCACGCTTCGCAGGCGGAGGCATCGGGGGCGCCTCCGCCTGCGGACTGCCGGAGGGCAGGCTTGCCGCCTGGCTCATTTTCAGCCGGGGAGCGGCCTGGCCGGAAAATGTTTCGTCCGGCCGATCGGCAATCGCCACTTTCATGAGATCCATCCAGATGGGCAGCGCCGCAAGCGCCCCCGTCTCGCCGTCGCCCAGGGATTGGCGATCATCATAACCCACCCAGGTTCCGCAGGTGATGGAGGGGGAAAACCCGATAAACCAGGCATCCACATAGTTGCTGGTGGTTCCCGTCTTTCCGCCCAGCGGATGTTTGAGCGCCCCCGCTGCGGCGGCTGTGCCTCCCGGCTGCAGCACCGACTCCAGGAACTGGGTCATGATCCTGGCCGTCCGCACATCGGTGGATTCGGCGACGCTGGAGGGAACTTCGGACAGGGTGAATCCATCCGAGTTGGTGACCTTGCGAATCAGATGCGGAGCGATGCGCACGCCGTCGTTGGGAAAACTGGTGTAGGCGCTCACCTGCTCCTGCAGCGTCACATCCGCCGAGCCCAGCGCCACGCCCAGAACCGGCGGAATATCGGTCACGATGCCGAAGCCGCGCGCGGTCTCGATTACCTTGCGGATTCCCACCCGCTCGGCCAGCTTGACGGCGGGGATGTTTCGCGAATCGGCGAAGGCATGGATCAGCGAGACGGTTCCCTCATACGTGTTGTCGAAATTGCGGGGCGTATACGGGCCGCTGGGGGTGGAAAAAGTCACCGGCGCGTCGAGAATCCGGTCCTGCGGACCCATGCCGGACTCAACCGCCGCCGCGTAGACATAAGGCTTGAAGGCGGAGCCCGCCTGGCGCTCGGCCTGCGTCGCGCGGTTGAACTGGGATAGTTCGAAGTCCCGACCGCCGACCATGGCGCGCACCTCGCCCGAGGCATTGTCGATGGCCAGAAGAGCCCCCTGCGCGCCGGAGTCCTGTTCCAGCGTCGCATGCAGCAGCAGATTCGAATCGGCGGAGGGCTGAATGCGCACGTAAACAATGTCGCCCGGTTTCAGGAATTTCTGCGCGTCCCGCTGTCCGGTCCAGGCAAAATCGTCCGGGCCCAGAATCGCCTGCCTCTGCCCCAGCCGCACATTCACCTGAAAGGGCAGAACGCTGGTCACCAGAGCGTGCATGTATGCGCCGGGAATCGGCGCCTCGACCCAATCCGGATGGTGAAACTCATCCAGGGATGCCCCCGCATCGATCACGTTCAGCAGATGCCCTTGCCATTTCCGGTGGCGTTCGTAGGCCGCCAGCCCGTCCAGGACGGCCGCATCGGCCGCGCGCTGCAGGTCAAGATCGAGCGTGGTGTACACGCGCAGGCCGGCCTCGTGCACCTGCTCGCTGCCGAACTGCCGCTCCAGATCCCGCCGCACCGCTTCCACAAACCAGGGCGCAACGCTGTTGGGAGGCGGTTCGATGTGCAGCCCCAGGGGCGCGGTCTTCGCCGCATTGGCCTCCGCGGCGGTGATCACCCCATCCTCCAGCATGGCGTTGATCACCGTATTCCGCCGCCGGAAGGCGCGGGTCGGATTCGAAATGGGCGAATATCCAACCGGGGCCTTGGGCAGCCCGGCCAGCAGCGCCGCTTCCGGCAGCGTGAGGTCCCGGGCCCGCTTGCTGAAGTAATACTCCGATCCCGCTTCGAAACCGTAAACGCCCTGGCCGAGATAAATCTGGTTGGCGTACAGGGTGAAGATCTGCTGCTTGGTGAAGCTTCGCTCGATCTGGATCGAGAGAAACACCTCCTGCAGCTTGCGCCCGAAGGTTCGCTCGGAGGAGAGAAACAGGTTGCGGGCAAGCTGCATGGTGAGCGTGGAGGCGCCCTGGTTCCGGCTGTTCGACACCAGATCGTGGTAGGCCGCGCCCAGCACGCGCACCAGATTCACGCCCCAATGGCTTTCAAAGTTTTTGTCCTCGATGGAGATCACCGCGTGGCGCAGCACGGGCGGGAAGTCCTCGTAATTCACCTCCACGCGCCGCTGAAGCGCAAAGGAGCCGAATACGCGGCCGTGCACATCCAGCAGCTCCGTGGTGGTCTCCGGCCGATACCGCTCCAGATCGGCAATTTGCGGCAGATTCACCGAATAGACCAGCATCAGGCCGGTCAGCGAGCCGGCGACGACCGCCAGCAGCAGCAGGATGGCGAAGGCCAAGCTGCCGGCCACCTTGAGCGGACCGGGCGGGCCCGAGAAGCGCTCTCCCGGCCGCGCGCCGCGAAACGCGCCGCCGCCGGAGGACTGGACTTGGCCGCGTGAGCTCAAAGAGGTTTGTCCGCTCGCAACAGAGGAATTGCGTCGAAAGAATTTCCCAGGGATCCCGGGCGCGCCGCCTTCAAGCGCTCTTCTGTTTCAGGATTTCCAGAGCCTTGGTTAACTGGTCGTCGCTCCGGGGACCCTTGGGGGGGGTATCGTCTTCATCGTCCTCGTCGGCCGAGGCCACGAAGACGTTCGGGGTCACGGCGTCGTCTTGGATCTTCTTGCCGTCCGGGGTGGCGTACTTGGCGACCGAAAGAATCAGCGCGGCGCCGTCGGGAAGGTCCATGGTCTTCTGCACCGAACCCTCGCCGAAGGTCCGGTCTCCCACCACATCGCCGCGTTTGTTATCCAGCACCGCGCCGGCGACAATCTCCGCCGCCCCGGAGGTTCCGTGATTCACCAGCACGACCAAGGGAGCCGAAGTGATGAACTTGGAGGCCACGGCGGTGAAGGTCTGCGTCGGGTATTTCTGTCCGGAGAGGGTGGCGATCGTTCCGGATTGCAGGAAGAAATTGGCCAGCCGCACGCCCTGCATCTCATCCCCTTCGGCTACGTCGCGCAGGTCGAGGCAGATCTTCTTATTGCCGTTCCGGGCCATGGCCTTGAGGCGGCTCTGGATGGCCTGCACCCGTTCGGCGGTGAGCACCGCCGGTTTGAGATACAGGATGCTGCCGTTTTCGTACTCCTGCAGGCCCATCGGAGGCGCGGGAACCTTGGCATACGTCAAGGTCAGGTTGTCCGGGGCCGCCTTGCGCGGC
>JAJYZK010000022.1:0-4247 GCA_021799945.1 Acidobacteriota bacterium | reverse complement strand
AGATTTCCACCGTGGAGCCGGGTTTGCCGACCATCATCAGGCGAATCATGGCCAGAGATGTCTCGTGGGTCGAAACTCCGTCGATCGCCTCCAGCAGATCTCCGTCGTCGATCTGATCCTTTTCCGCCGGGCTCCCCGGCTCCACGGCGACCACCGTTGCATAGCCCGAGCGCTTGGAGACATCCAGGCCCACCTCGCCCACACCCTGGTTCAGCCGTTCTTTGTAGGCTTTGTACTCATCCGCGGTAAGGTAGCTGGAATCCGCGTCCAGCGACTCCAGCAGGCCGTGCAGCGCGCCGACCGTGACTTTGTCCATGTTTGGATCGACCACGTAGTCGGTTTGGATCTTCTTCAGAACTTCGCTGTAGACTTCCATCTCCGGATAGGCGCCGTCCGATTGGACCCCGGCGCGAACGCCGCTGGGCCCGAAGCTGCCCAGAAACACCACGCCGACCAGAACCACCGCCAGACCAAATACTGTGCTTTTAAAGGCCTTGGACATGAACTCCGCTCCGCACCCCAGGGACAAGGTCTAGCAGAATCATACTCCATGGGGAAGGGAGGGCCGGGAGCCAGCCCGCCGGAGCGCTGGTGGCGGCGAGTGGGATCGAACCACCGACCTGCGGGTTATGAGTCCGCCGCTCTAACCATCTGAGCTACACCGCCACAGGGTGATTCTAAATCAGTTGCGCCGCGCCCGGGGCATCCGGCGCCTTCATGGCCGCCGGCCCCGCCCGGGCCAGAAGGCCGCCGTGTACCCGCCGCCCAGCAGAATCAGAACCATGCCGCCCCATAGCCCCGGATGGTATTGCGACAGCGCCACCGCGGAAGGCCGCGAATATTCGAGAATCGCCGTGGTCAGGATGATCGCTCCGTAGCAAAGCAGGAGCAGCCCGATGAAGAACCAGACGGGAATCATGCGGCCCGATCCCTCCGGCGCTCCTTTGGAATCGTTCGGTGAGCCGGAATCCTTCGGCGAACCGTTTGAATCGTTCATGGAGCCTATCCTTCCGGCGGCTTACCAAAACGCCCACTGCAAGGCGAGGAACAGGATCGCCACCCCGACCCCCCAGAATGCCGGCTTCTTCCACCACGGCAGGAGCTGCGCCGGCTGGCGCACTCTAAAGGCATAGGTGAGGCCGGCAAGCTCGGATTCCGGCTTCGGCTCGGTGACCAGGCTGACGGCTACGGTGACCGCCACGCAGATCAGCCAGGACCATATCGAACGATAGAGATTCTCGGCCATGTCCTTGGCGTCCGGAGAAAGAGCGACCCAGGAAAGATATCGCGGGTCGGAGTGGACCAGCGCGTACATGCCCACCGAGGACGCGGTTCCCGCCAGCAGCCCCCAGAAGCCCCCCTTTGCCGTTGCGCGCTTCCACATCATGCCCAGGATGACGGTTCCGAAAAGCGGCGCTATGAAGAAGCTGACAAGAGCCTGCATGTAATCCATGATGCTCTTGAACCGGGTCACGAAGTAGGCGGTTCCGATGCTGGCCACCACGCCCAGAATGGTGCACCAGCGGCCTGCCCGGACATAGTGGGCATCCGGCTTACCTTTGCGGAGGTGGGGTTTGTAGATGTCGTAAGTCCAGACCGTGGCGAAGGCGCTGACATTGCCCGCCATTCCGGACATGAAGCCGGCGATCAGCGCGGTGATGCCCAACCCGAGCAGCCCGGGCCCGGCATAGCGCGCCAGCATCAGGGGAAGCACTTCGTTGTAACTGTGCTGGCCGGGCCGCAGCGCGCTCTCCGGATAGAGCCGGAAGGGCAGCAGTCCCAGGCCCAGAAGGCCGGGAAGAATCACGATCAGGGGCACCAGCATTTTGAAGTAGGCGGCGATGATCGGGGCCAGTTGCGCCGAGCGCAGGTCCTTGGCCGCCATCGCGCGCTGCACCACCAGGAAGTCGGTGGACCAATAGCCGAAGGCGATCACGCCTCCGAGCCCCAGGAGGATGCCCGTCCAATGCACTCCCATGGGATTGCCATGGAAGCTTCCCAGCGTGCTCCACAAATGCACGTATTACGAGCTGTGCGTCCGCTGACGAATCCTGAGCGCGAGCCCGGTCCAGCCTCCCGCCTCCGTCAGGCCGAGTACGGGAATCACCAGTGCGCCCAGCCAGATGAGAAAGAATTGCAGCACCTCGTTGAAGATGGCCGACACCAGGCCGCCGAGGGTCACGTAAACGGCCACGGTGAGTGAAGAGACCCAGATGCTGAAGTGAATGTTCCAGCCCAGCACCACCTTCATCACCAGCGCCATGGCGTACATATTGATGCCCGACATCAGAATCGTCATGGCCGCAAAGGAGAGGCCGCTCAGGGCGCGGGTCGCCTCGCCGAAGCGCAGTTGCAGATAGCCGGGCACCGAGTGCGTCTTCGAAAGGTAATAGAAGGGCATCATGATCAGCCCCAGGAAAACCATGGAGGGGAAGGCCGCGATCCAGTAGAAATGCGCCGCCAGAATGCCGTACTGGTATGCCGCCGCGGCCCATCCCATCAGCTCGAGGGCCCCGAGATTGGCGGAAAGGAAGCTGAGCCCGGCCACCCAGGCGGACATTTCGCGGCCGGCCATGAAGAACTCCTCGGAGGTTCGGGCATAGCGGCGCAGATAGAGGCCGATCGCAAGCACCGCCTCGACATACAAGACCACGATGAGCACATCGGGCGGGGAAAGAGAGATGAGCCGGCCCGGCGGCGTGACGACGGCCGCCGTCATGGCCGCGGCCGTCATGATTTTTCCTCGCGCCGGAACAGGGTCTGCCGCCTCCCGAAGTTTGCTTCCGCCGTCTCGCTCGGAGCGAAAGCGGACCCGTCTGTCAGGCGCAGGCCATCCCTTGCGCTGGATCTCTCCGCCGGCCGTCGAGGGGAAGCCAGCAGACTATCGGCGACGCTCCCCGGGTGTCAAGCCATCCTCCGAACGCTCCTTGGCTTCGCCTCCCCGGCGCAACAAGGCTGACGGCCCAAGCGGGTCGGGCCGCGGTCGCTACTCAAATCTCCGAACGCACCAGCTGGTCGCATGCGCGGAAGTAATCGGCGCTGCGGCTCACCAGGGAGTCGAGCGCCGCTTCGTCCGGATTGCCGTACATCGCCGGAAATGGGTCTCCGCCGGGCCCCAGAGGTTCAAATGTGGCGAACCTTCCCTCTCGATTGAAGCCCATCAGATACAGCGCCCGTATCACCGTGCAGATGTCCAGCGAGCCATCGCCCAGGGCGCAGCGATTGCTATCCGCCAGATGCAGATTGAGCAGCCGCTCCCCGGCCTCCAGCACCGCCTCGCCCACATGGCTTTCCCCCACCTGCATGTGATAGACGTCTCCATTGATGTGCTGCACGCCGGGATGTCCCACCATTTCGATATAGCAGGCCGCCTCCCGCACGGTATGGACCATGCTCGTTTCGGCGGCGCGGATCGGTTCGATCGCGCCCTTCACCCCATGCGCGGTGAACAAGTGGGCGCATCCGGCGAGAGTCTCGGCCGAGCGCTCGACCTCAAATTCGTCATAGGGTTTGGGCCGTCCCACCGCGCCCGGCGCCACCAGCAGGTATTCGCCTCCCACGGCTTCAGTAAAGGCGGTTTGGCGGCGGATGTAATCGATCGCGTTTTGCCGGCACACCGGCCGGTTGCTGGCAAGATCGTTATCCGCGGAGAACATGCCGCAGACTCCGGAGACTCGCAGCCCATGGTCTTCCAGGATGCGCCGCGTCTCCTTCGGCTCGTAGCCCAGGTCCGCTCCATAGTGGTTTCCGTGGAGTTCGATGAACGGGATCCCGGCCCGCTGCAGGCGCCGGGCGGAGACCGCCAGTTTCTCCCGGCCAAAGCTCCAGTTGCTCCAGGAAAGATTCAGCGGAGCGTGCAGCCGCTCCGGAAAGGCCTGGGCATAGGCGCGGAACCGGTCCCGGATTCGGCGGTCTTTTTCTTCGAATCGCTGCATCTTCATCGTCCTTCGCTCCCCTCCCATTCGCCGCGGCTCGGCGCCGCATTGCCGCATCCCGGAGAGCCTACCACCAACGCGTCGCCCGTGCGCGGAGCCGAGCCCCACCGCGCGCCGGCCCAGGCCGGCGCGCGCGCTCCGACGCCAGCAGAGGCCGGCCGCCGGCGCCGCGATTTCCCTCATCGCTCCCGCTGATGCATAATGCGGAGGCGCGGAAGCCCGGGTCTTTGCCGGCGCGGAAAGCCTCCGCCCCCGAGGTGGATCTCCCCGATGAAGAAAAAGCTCGTTTTTGCCGCGGCCTCCTCTCTCAGA
>JAJYZK010000393.1 GCA_021799945.1 Acidobacteriota bacterium | reverse complement strand
CGCGCACGCCTTCACGCTCTCGCAGGCGGCCATGGAGGTGGAAATCGACCATGCTCTGGTGAGCCGGCAGCGCATGGATCTTGAGTTGCTGCTCTCCAGCAAAGCCGAAGCCTTGTCAAAGGGCGTCGTGCAGGCCGTTCCGGTGCTTCTGGACGGCGATCCCATCACCGCCGTGCCGGATCTGGCGGAAAAAATGAAGCCGGCCGTGGTCATCCTCGGCACTCACGGAGGCGGATGGATTGAACGGGAGCTGATCGGATCGGTCGCGGAAGGCATTCTTCGCCGCTCTCCGTGGCCAACCTTCACCATTGGGCCGCAGGCTCGGCCACCCGTCGAAACCTTCCCGTTTCGCCGCATTCTGTATGTCACCGACTTCAGCGCGGCCGCCGCCCGCGCAGCTCGGTTCGCCGTGGCCTTTGCCCAGGCGATGAACGCCGATATCGATGTGCTCAATGTGATCGGCGCGGAGGCCGTAGAGCATCCGGAGAACTTGCGGGAGCTGCAGGAGCGGTTCTACACCGCTCTCGACCACCTGGTGCCGGCCCAGGCGAAAGATTTCTGCAATCCTCGCACCTTTGTCGCTGTCGGCAGGGCGCGGGAGGAGGTTCTCAAGCACCTCACCGACCGGTCGATCGATTTACTGGTCCTCGGGGTTCGCAGATTCTCCTATCTGGGCTTCGAGATGCGCGCCTCCGGCGCTTTTCAACTGATTCTCGACGCAAAATGTCCGGTTCTTACGGTCGCGGCCTGAGGGGATACGAATAACCGGCGCAGCATGAAGAAGGCCAAGCGGCGTAAACAGACCGTAGACTCCACTCCGCGCGCGGTGGCTCTTGCCGCCTTGTTCGGCGCCGCCGCTCTCTCCTGCGCCGAGATGATTTACGACAACATCAAGGATTTCGGAGTATCCGAGGCGCCGCCGGTCGCGCTCTGGCGCGCGCACATGGCCTCGGGTTGCGTGGGGAGCATCACCTTTGTCGCTTCGCTGTTTCTGCTGGAGCGTCTGGGCCGCCGCTCCGGAAGCATGGCGCTGCGCAACGCGGCTCCGTGGCTCCCGATCGTCGCTCTCACCGCCCTGGCGACAGCGATTCATATTCCCATATTGCTGGTGATCTGCCTGGCCGCCATTTACAGCCCGTGGGCGTACTCCCTGATGCGCGTCGGACGCTGACCGGGTTTCCGCCCGGCGCAGCCGGAGCTTGATGCCGGCGATCGGCCCGCTCTCGCGCTTGCTCCTGCAAATCCGCTCCAACTTCGACCCGGTCCGGAGGGAAAAGCGCCGGGCCGAAGTTGAGCGGCGAACTTCTTCACTGCCTGGCTTGCGACATCAGGCAAGTTCGAAACGATCAAGGTTCATCACCTTGCTCCATGCCGCTACAAAGTCATGGACGAACTTCTCCTGCGCGCCCAAACTTCCGTAGACTTCCGCCAGGGCCCTGAGCTGAGCGTTGGAGCCGAAGATCAAATCGACGCGAGTTCCCGTCCACTTGAGTTTCCCCGTAGCGCGGTCGCGCCCTTCAAACTCGTCTCCGGAAGGGGAAACCGGCTTCCACTCCGTACCCATGTCGAGCAGGTTGACGAAGAAATCGTTGGTCAGAACTCCCGGCCGATTCGTGAAGACGCCATGCTTTGTCTGCCGGAAATTGACGTTCAGGACGCGAAGGCCCCCAATCAGCACAGTCAGTTCCGGCGCGGTGAGCGTCAACAACTGAGCTTTATCGATCAGGAGCTTTTCTGCGCGCACGCTAGAGGGGGCTTTCACGTAATTGCGGAAGCCATCCGCAAGCGGCTCGAGGACGGCGAACGACCCCACATCGGTTTGGTCCTGCGAGGCATCCATGCGTCCGGGAGTGAAGGGAACCGTGACAGTATGCCCCGCCTTTTTCGCAGCCCGCTCAATTCCGGCGCAACCCGCGAGCACGATCAGGTCGGCAAGCGAGACTTTCGTCCCCACGGACGCGTTGCGATTGAATTCGCTTTGGATTCCTTCCAGAGTCTTCAATACCTTCGCGAGATGCTCTGGCTGGTTGACTTCCCAGTCCTTCTGCGGGGACAGACGGAGGCGGCCGCCGTTCGCGCCGCCGCGCTTGTCGGAGCCGCGGAAAGTGGAGGCCGACGCCCAGGCGGTGGACACCAACTCCGAATCCGAATGGCCGGAAGCAAGGATCCTGGCCTTCAGCGCGGCAACCTCCTGCTCGTCGATCAATTTGTGATCGACCGCCGGAATGGGGTCCTGCCAGAGGAGTTCTTCGGCCGGAACCTCGGGGCCGAGATAGCGCGCGCGCGGGCCCATGTCGCGGTGGGTCAGCTTGAACCACGCGTGGGCAAAGGCATCGGCAAACTCGTCCGGATGCGCAAAGAACCGCCTCGAAATCTTTTCATAGGAGGGATCGAAGCGCAGCGCGAGGTCCGTGGTCAGCATGGACGGGGCGCGGCGCTTGGACGGGTCATGCGGATCCGGCACGGAGCCGGCCCCCGCTTCCCCTTTCGGCTTCCATTGATGCGCTCCGGCCGGGCTCTTCGTCAGCTCCCACTCGTACTGAAACAGGTGCTCGAAAAATCCGTTGCTCCATTTGGTCGGCGTGGTCGTCCAGATGACTTCGAGGCCGCTGGTGATGGCATCCCCGCCTTTGCCCGAGCCAAAGCTGTTCTTCCAGCCGAGGCCCATCTGCTCGATGCCGGCCGCTTCGGGTTCCGGCCCGACATGGGTGGCGGGCGCGGCGCCGTGAGTTTTTCCGAAGGTGTGTCCCCCGGCGATGAGCGCGACGGTTTCTTCATCGTTCATGGCCATGCGCGCGAATGTTTCGCGAATATCGTGCGCCGCCGCAACCGGGTCCGGGTTTCCATCCGGGCCCTCCGGGTTCACATAGATCAGGCCCATCTGTACCGCGGCGAGGGGATTCTCCAGGCTGCGCTGCCCGGCGCCTCCGCCATTGCGGTCCTTGCCATATCGGGTTTCCGCGCCCAACCAGATATTCTCAGCCCCCCAATAGACGTCTTCGTCCGGCTCCCAGGCGTCCACGCGGCCGCCGCCGAAGCCAACGGTCTTAAACCCCATCGACTCCAATGCGACATTGCCGCTAAGAATGATCAGATCCGCCCATGAAAGCCTGTCGCCATACTTCTGCTTGACCGGCCAGAGCAGCCGGCGCGCCTTGTCGAGGCTCGCGTTGTCGGGCCAGCTGTTGAGCGGCGCGAAGCGCTGCTGGCCGGTTCCGGCGCCGCCGCGGCCGTCGCCGATT
>JAJYZK010000392.1 GCA_021799945.1 Acidobacteriota bacterium | reverse complement strand
TTGAGCGAGGCCCAGCGGCTGCCCCTCGCTCAGGCCGCCAGCCTGCCCACCATTCCCTCCCTCCCCCTCTCCTATCACGACGCCGCCCCCATTCTGCAGAACCTCGGCGGCCTCGTGGCGCCCCCGGAGTGGCAAGGGGATCTGCCCTTCACCTATCACCTCGGGGGCGCGAACCAGGTGCGCGTGCATCTGCGGCTCAAAATGGATTACGCCGAGCGCACCATCTGGGACGTGGTGGGCAAAATTCCCGGCGCCGAGCTGCCGGCCGATTGGGTCATCGCCGGCAACCACCGGGACGCCTGGGTCTTCGGCGCGGCGGATCCCGGCAGCGGCACCGTGGCCCTGCTGGAGGCGGTGCGCGGCATCGGCGTTCTTCTGAGCCAGGGCTGGCGCCCCAAACGCACCCTGTATTTTTGCAGTTGGGATGCGGAAGAGGAGGGCCTGATCGGCTCCACGGAATGGGCGGAGGATCACGCCGCGCAGTTGGCGCACGCCGTGGCCTACTTCAATACCGATATCGGCGTCTCCGGCCCGCACTTTGAAGCCGCCGCCGTGCCCTCCCTCAAGCAGTTTGTGCGCGAAGTCGCCATGGATGTGCCCAGCCCGCGGGGTGGATCGCTCTTTTCCGCCTGGACCCGCGACATGGCGCCCATGGACCTGCGCCGCCGTATGGGCAGCCCTTTCAACGAAGCGCAGAGCTTTTCCCAGCTTCTCTCGGAGGTGCGCGTCGGAGACCTGGGCAGCGGCTCGGACTATACGCCCTTCATCCAGCATCTGGGCGTCCCCTCCACCGATATCTCCTCGGTCGGCCCCTATGGCGTCTACCACTCCGCCTTCGACAACTACGCCTGGTTCACCATGAACGCCGACCCGAACTTCGTCTATGAGCAGGAGATTGCCCGCGTCTTCGGCCTGGAGGCCCTGCGCATGGCCGACACGGACGTGCTGCCCTACGATTACCCCACCTACAGCCGGCAGATCGAGTCGTATCTGCAGAGCGCGCAGCTCGGGGCGCGCGAGCATGGCATGGACGGCCTGAACTTCACCCCCGCGCTGATCGCCGCCGGCCGCTTCACCAGCTCCGCCGCCGCTGCGTACACCCGGCAGCTCGCCGCCGGAGGCGATGGAAGCGACCTGGCCGCGCTGAACGCGGCCCTGCGCGCCGTGGAAAGCGACCTGCTCTCCCCGGAGGGACTGCCGGGCCGTCCCTGGTTCCGGCACACCATCTTCGCTCCCGGCGAATATACCGGCTATGCGGCGGTGCCCATTCCGGGGGTCAACGAGGCCATTGAGGCCCACGACGCCGCCCGGGCGCAGGCCCAGATCGCCGTGCTGGCCGCGGCTCTCGATCGCGCCGCAAACACGCTGGACAGCGCGCTGGCCAAACTGGACTCCGCCTCGCAATCCAAATCGCAGCCCGCCCCGCCGCCCAGCTCCCAGCCCAACGCCCGATATTGAGCCGCGCCCCGCTTCCACCCGGCCCCGGCATGCTCTCCGGGGCGGCATGATATCTTCAGTCTGTTTGCCTTCCCCTCGCAGGGAAATCGACCTGCTGCGGGATGCGATTTCCGGGGGTCCTCTCCATGCCATTCCGGTCCATGCCATTTCGGCGGCCATCGAACTCGGCGAATCGGCTTCCAGACCGGCGCGAGGCTCTCCTCCGCCGCCAACCCCACCTCTCCCGATGAAGCGGCGGCCATTTCTGCGGGGAGCCCTGGCGGCCGGCGCCCTGGCGGCCGGCCGCTCTCTGCCGCTGCGCGCCCTGCGCTCGGACTCCACCCCGAACCCCGATCTCCCCGATTCCGAGGTCGAGCGCGTCCTCGTCATGTTCAAGTGCCATCTGGACGTGGGGTTTTCCAATACGCAGGAAAATGTCATCCGCCTGTATTTTGACCAGTACTACCCGCAGGCCATGCGGATTGCCGCCCAGATGCGGCAGCGAGGCGGCGACCGCTACATCTGGACCACCGGCTCCTGGCTTCTCTACCAATATCTGGAGCAGGCCGCGCCGGAGCAGCGCCGGCGGATGGACGCCGCCGTCGCGCAGGAGGAGATAGCCTGGCACGCGCTCCCGTTCAACTGGCAGACGGAGATGCTCGACCGCTCCATGATTCAGGGATCGCTGGCCCTTTCGCGCTCGCTGGACCGGCGCTTCGGGAAAACCACCTGCGGCGCCAAGATGACCGACGTTCCCTGCCACTCCCGCGGGCTGATCCAGCCGCTGGCCGAGGGCGGCGTGAAGTTTCTGGATATCGGAGTCAACTCCGCCAGCACGCCGCCGCAAACCCCATCGGTATTTCTTTGGAAGAATCCCCAGGGCCAGTCCCTCGTCATGATGTATCACCACCACGGTTACGGTGGGACGGTGCGGATCCCGCAATCGAATCTTGCGGTCTCCATCCAGGTTCGGGGCGATAACTCCGGTCCGCACACCATCGAAGAAATTGAAGCCATCTACGCCGGTTTGCGCCGCCAGTTCCCCAAGGCCCAGGTGGAGGCGGCTACGCTGACGCGCATCGCCCTCGCCGTCGACGCCCACCGCGGCCGGTTTCCCGTGCTCACCCAGGAGATTGGCGATACGTGGATCTATGGCGTGGCCAGCGACCCGGTCAAGGTTGCGCGCTACCGGGAGGTCGCCCGACTGCGCCGGGAGTGGATTGCGCAGGGCGGGTTTTCGATTGGAGACGCAACCGACCGGAAGCTGCTGCCGGAGCTTCTTCTGGCCCCCGAGCACACCTGGGGAACAGACACCAAGCGGTACCTCGATTACAGCCATTACTCCCCTGCGCAGCTCGCCCAGGTTGCCGAGACCCAACCCTATCGCGTCATGGAAATAAGCTGGGCGGAAAAGCGCGAGGACATCGATCGCGCCGTGGCCGCGCTCCCGCCCGCCTTCCGCCGCCAGGCCG
The DNA here is from genome assembly GCA_021799945.1 of Acidobacteriota bacterium. GTDB lineage: Bacteria > Acidobacteriota > Terriglobia > Terriglobales > Acidobacteriaceae > PALSA-350. Next base: position 335 of record JAJYZK010000392.1, on the reverse strand, counting down.
ACGAGCGCTTGCGGGCCCTTGCGCCGGTCGAGCCGCAAACCGGCGGGCTGGCGGTGCTGGCGGCTTCGGACCTCGGCCGGAGGATCGATACGCCGCACTTTACCCTTAGCCTCGATCCCCGCACCGGCGCGATCTCACGCCTGACGCGCAAGCGGACCGGTCGTGAATGGGCAAGCCCGGAAAAGCCGCTGGGGCTGCTTCTCTATCAGACTCTGTCTCAGGCGGAGTATGCGGCATTCTTCGCCAGCTACATCGTCAGCAAGGCTCCATGGGCGGCCAAGGATTTTGGGAAGCCGGGCATCGAAGCTCTGGGAGCCAAAAGCATGCAGTGGAGC
>JAJYZK010000391.1:1678-3251 GCA_021799945.1 Acidobacteriota bacterium | reverse complement strand
GGAAACCGCTGGCCTCGAGCGGCAAAGGTAGCGATCCTCGCCGCCGGCGCGGCCGTAAACTCGGCGATCTTCCTGGCCGCGCCTTTTTATTGCTCCTACCGGTCGGTGCGCCGCTTTGAAGGCCAGCTTGGCCGGATCCGCGCCGCTCTTCCCCGAGTGGCCGGGGCCGACGATACGCTGATTGTCGGCTTCGACTCTCATTTTCTGGGTTACCGTCACGCGGGCTATTACCTGCCCGGCTATCTCACCTTGCAGTATCCCGAGGTAAACCTTGTCGGCGGCGCGCGGGTCTTCGCCATGCAGGACGGCCAGACCCGCCTGCTCGCCTCTTTACCCCTGGATCGCTACCGGCGATTTGTGTTCTTCCCTCTGCCCGGCGGCAAGGCCGACTATCGTCAATATCTTGAGCAGGTGGAGTCCAAGCTGCCGGGCGGCGTGCTGCGCGTCAGCCAGGCCGGCGGATACGCCTTTGTGACCGGCCCGGTATCCATTCTCCCTCTGCTGTTTCCTGAAACCGCGCCGAAGCCGGCGGCCGGTGTGTATATGGCGCTTCACCCGGAGCATCCCGCTGTAAACAATCGTGCACACTCGATCGATCCGGAGAGGCCTTAAGGCTCTGAATTTATGCTCCAGAGTCCTCCCGGCATTTTGGATCGAGAATTGCTTTGTTAGTTGTACGCCCCTTCGGGGGCCATCTCCCGAGAACTGCGCAGTACGGAGCATTCAATGCATTCCATCGCCTGGTGGCCGACGGTCGTTGTCCTTCTGGTCGCGAGCTTTACCGACCTGCGAAGCCGACGCATACCGAACTGGCTTGCGCTTCCCTTTCTGGCCGCGGGCGTGATCGTCTCCGGGCTGAGCCATGGATGGCACGGATTGGGCCAGAGCTTCCTGGGACTGACGCTCGGCGGCCTGGCGTTCGGCGCGCTTTGCTGGATGGGCGGCATGGGCATGGGCGACGTAAAGCTCTTCGCCGCCGTCGGGGCCTGGATCGGCCCCGGCCAGCTCCTGACGGCGCTGGTGTTGACCGGAATGGCGGGAGGGGTAATGGCCGTGGCTTGGGCCCTCTGGGGCGGATTTCTGGGCGAACTGTTTACCGGGGCGGGCGACCTGCTTCTCGGAATGGGCAAGCGAGGGCTTCGCCGCCACCCCGAGCTGGTTCTGGACAATCCCAAGACGCGCAAAATGCCGTATGCTCCGGCGATCGCGATTGGAACGCTGGTTTCGTTCTTTTCCCGTTGAGGGGGAAGCGGGGGCCATGACGATTGAAAATCTCACGGGCCGTACTCAGTTTCAGGATCTGAAAGGCAGCAAATGGCGCGGAGCCGCGATACTTTGATGTCATCCTTCACGCACGATCCGGAGGCGCTCGGCGCCAACGTACTCTCGGTGGCGCTGATCGGCCCGCAAGAGCCCTGGCGCCGGACAGTAGCCGCAGCTCTGTCCGGATCCCAAGCGACGGTGGCGCGGGAGATTCCCTCGTACCCCGATCTGGACGACGTGCCTCGAATCCTGGAGGCGGAGTACGACGTCGTGATCATCGAGCTGGACAGCGACCCCGAACATGCGCTGG
>JAJYZK010000391.1:0-1668 GCA_021799945.1 Acidobacteriota bacterium | reverse complement strand
ACATCTGCTCCAACAGCTCGGCCACGGTCATGGTGTATTCCGCGCACTCCGAGCCCGAACTCCTGGTGCGCTGCATGCGCTCCGGCGCGCGTGAGTTTCTCAGCCACCCGATCGCCGCCAGCACCATCGCGGAGGCCATGGTTCGAGCCTCCGTGCGCCGTCCGGCGGCCCGCGCCGCCCGGAAGGCCTCCGGCAAGCTCCTCGTTTTCATCGGCGCCAAGGGCGGATCCGGCGCAACCACGGTGGCCGCCAATTTCGCCGTCGCGCTGGCGCAGGAGTCGGGCCGGACCGCCGCGCTGGTCGATCTGAACCTGCCCTTGGGCAACGCGGCCATCGAGTTAGGCCTCACCGCGCAGCTTTCCGTCGCGGACGCGCTGCAGAACCTGAACCGCCTGGACTCGAACTTCCTTTCGACGCTCCTGGTCCGGCATAACTCCGGCCTCGCCGTTCTCGCCGCTCCGGACAGACACCATCCGGCGCGCATGACCGAGGAGGCGGCGGAAAGACTGGCGGGAGTGGTCCGCCAAGACTTCGACTACGTCGTGGTGGATGCGGGCTCCGGCGTGGGACCGGCGGCCAGAGCCCTCCTCGATCCGGCGGCCTGCGTCTACCTGGTCACCCAGGTCAGCATTGCCGAGCTTCGCAACTCGAATCGCATCGTCTCCGAGTTCTTCAGCTCCGGCCGCCCTCAGCTTGAGATTGTGCTCAACCGGTACAGCCCCAAGGCGCTGGGGATTGAAGAGGAGGCGGTCACCAAGGCCTTGACCACTCCGGCCAAGTGGAGGGTGCCGAGCGACTACGACGCCGCCCGCCAGGCGCAGAATACGGCGACGCCGCTGGTGCTGCAGGACTCTCCCATTGCGCGGGTGATCCGGCAGATGGCCCGAACGGCGTGCGGACTCCCGCCGACGGCGGACAAAAAGAAGAAGTTCAGCCTGTTTGGCTGAGCGCGAAAACAAAGGATTGCGCGATGCGCGGGGAGTGGAAACAGTGAATCTCGAAACGTTCAAAGCCGACGTGCACCGGACGCTGATCTCCCGCCTGGACCTGGAGAAACTTTCTCGCGTCAACTCGAACCAGGCCCGGCAGGCGGTGACGGGCATGGTGAAGGAAATCATCGGCGAACAGCGCATTCCGCTCAGCATGAACGAGCAGCAAAAGATTCAGGCGGATCTCCTGGACGAGGTCTTCGGCTTGGGCCCTCTGGAGCCGCTGCTGCGGGATCCATCGGTCTCCGATGTTCTGGTCAACGGCAAGGATCGGGTCTTCATCGAGCGCGGAGGGATCCTGCAACGGACAGACACCTCCTTCCGCGACGACCGTCATCTGCTGCAAATCATCGACCGGATCGTCTCCCGCGTCGGCCGCCGGGTGGACGAATCCTCACCGATGGTGGACGCTCGCCTGCCCGACGGCTCCCGCGTGAACGCCATCATTCCTCCCTTGGCCCTGGACGGCCCCACGCTCTCCATCCGCCGTTTCGGCACCGGACCGGTGGCCCCCAAACAGCTCATCGAACTGAAGAGCATCTCCCGGGAGATGATGGAGATGCTGGCGGCCGCGGTGCGCTCCCGGATCAGCATCCTGGTCTCCGGAGGCACAGGCGCCGGCAAAACCACGTTCCTGAACATTCTTTCCCAATCCATTCCGCAGAACGAACGGCTGGTA
>JAJYZK010000390.1 GCA_021799945.1 Acidobacteriota bacterium | reverse complement strand
CGGTGTCCTCAATGCGAAGAACGAATTTTCCGTTGCGCTGCCGCGCGAAGAGGAAGTTGGTCAGACCGATATAGGCGGTTCCCACGTGGGGATCGCCGGTGGGGGAGGGGGCGATCCGGACGCGAATCTCCTCTTGTTGCTGCGAACTTTCCGTCATCTAGCAGTTGATGGTAACAGCCCAGGTCTGTGCGTGCGCCCCGGCGGAGCAGGGAGGCGGATCAGGGAGTTGGGCATCCGCAAAGCCCTGGGCGTCGATGCCGGAGAGATCGTCTCCCTGGTTTTGGGTCCCTGGCTTTGGGTTCCTGGTTCTGGGCCGTCTTCTCCGCGCCGAACTCGCTGGATGCTGTATCTTGATTTCGGCCGTTGAGGATAGGGTGCATGCAGCATGTTCCCGGAGCGAACCTCCTGGCGAACCTCCGAAGGATGCGGCGGCGTTCCGTGCTGGCGACGCTGGCGCTGGCCTGGGCGGCGTTGCCCCTTGCCGCGCCCCTGGCCGAAGCGCAGCATCCACTGGCCGCCCTTGCCGTGCGCAGCCTCTACTCCGGGCTGTGCCATCAGGATCCGGCGCGCAGCTTCACGATCAACGGATGGCCTGCCGCGGTCTGCGTGCGCTGCCTGGGGATTTATCTGGGGGCCGCGCTTGGCGTGATAGCGGCGCCGTATTGGCGCTTGCGGCGGGAGTTCGCGCGGCAAATCTGCTGCGCCGCGGCTCTTCTCAATCTGCTGGACGCACTCACCGAGATTCTGCGGCTGCACGGCGATCTGCCGTTGCCGCGGTTCTTTTTCGGCGCATTGCTGGGAGCGGCCTGCTCCCTGATGGTCATGCTTCCCGAGCCGAGTCCCGGTACACAATGCGGCCCTCGCCGATCGTCACTTTGACCCGGCCGGTCATGGCGCGGCCCTCAAAGGGAGTATTCCTGGATTTGGATTTGGCGGAGGATGCCCGGAAGGTCCATGTCGCCGTTGCATCGATGAGCGCCACATCGGCGAAAGAGCCGGCGGTGAGCGTGCCCCGCCCGCGCAGACTGAGCAGGTTGGCGGGCTGAGCGCTGAGCAAAGTGATCAGGCGGCTGAGGGAAACCTTGTGCTGACGGTGAAGCAGGTCGATCGACAGGCCGAGCGCCGACTCCAGTCCGATAATCCCGTTGGGGGCGCGTTCGAACTCCTGCTGCTTTTCATGCAAGGCATGCGGAGCGTGGTCGGTGGCGATGCAATCGATGGAGCCGTCGAGCAGGCCCTCGACCATGGCTCTGCGATCGGCCTCCGAGCGGAGCGGGGGATTCATTTTCGCATTCGTATCGTAGTCGCCGACCGCGTTCTCGTTCAGCGCAAAGTGATGGGGAGCGACCTCGCAGGTGACGCGCAGTCCGTTGCGCTTGGCCTTGCGCACGGCGTCCAGGGCCGCGGCCGTGGAAAGATGCGCGATGTGCAGATGGGCCCGGCTATCCTTGATCTCCGCCAGCAGGCGGAGGTCGCGCTCCACCAGTCCCGATTCCGCGGCGGTGGGCATGCCCCGAAGGCCGAGTCGGAAGGCCAGAGCTCCCGCGTTCATCGAGCAGCCCGCGGTGAGCCTTGTATCCTCGGCGTGCTGCACCACCGGGAAGCCGGCGCGCGCCGCCGCGGCCAGAGCCTGACGCATGATGCCGTCGGTAAGAATCGGCTTGCCGTCGTCGCTCACGGCAACCGCTCCCGCGGCTTTGAGGGACACATATTCGGTGAGCGCCTCCCCCATGCTCCCCTTGGTGGCGGCGGCGATCGGAAAGACCCGCGCGGCGGCCTTGCGCTCGGGGCTCTGCATCCAGCGCGTGGTCTCCACCGAATCGTTGACCGGCAGCGTGTTGGGCATGGCGCAGATGCTGGTGAAGCCGCCGGCTGCTGCTGCGGCGGCTCCGCTGGCGATGGTTTCCTTATAGCTCTGGCCCGGTTCGCGCAGATGGACATGGATATCGACCAGTCCCGGGGCCACCACCAAGCCTTTCGCGTCGAGCACCTCCGCATTCTCCTGGCGAGCAGCCCCGGAGAGCTTGCCGGGAGCTTCGACTGCGGCGACCCGGCCGTCTTTGAGCAGCAGGTCGCGGTCGGCGTCCACTCCGGCGGCGGGATCGATCAAGTGTCCTCCGCGAATGAGAATCGCGTTCAACGCCCACCTCGCTTTTTGCCGGCAGCCCGGGCCGCGCCTTTGTCGCGACTGACGCGTTGCGGGGAGCGCGTTTTCGCGGCCTCCGGCTGCGCCGCGCCGGCGCCCTCGGCCGGGCCCCGCGCATGGGACTTGGCCTCTGGCGCCGGCGCCAGCGCTCGATGGATCAGCGCCATGCGCACCGCGACTCCGTGCCGCGGCTGCTCGGCGATGACGGATTGCGCGCCGTCCGCCACTTCGCTGGTGATTTCCAGCCCGCGAATCATCGGTCCCGGGTGCATCACGATGGACTCCGGGGCGAATGCGCGGAGTCTCTCCTGGTGGAGTTGGTACCGGCATACGTACTCGTCCAGATCGACGTGGAGGCCGGCGATGCGTTCTTTTTGAATGCGCAGCATCATCACCGCGCGGGCTTGCGAGAGGGCGCGATCGAAGTCTCTTTCAATTGCGATACCGGGCCCGATCTCGCAGGCCGTTTCCGGCAAAAGCACCGGAGGTCCGCAGAGCAGAACCCTTGCGCCCAGACGGGGCAACAGCAGGGCGTTGGAGCGAGCGACCCGCGAATGGAAGATATCGCCCACGATGAGCATCGTAACCCCCTGCAAGATCGAGGCGTGGACCCGGGAACCGCGCAGGCCGAGCGCGGCCAGAAGAGTTCGCAAATCCAGCAGGGCCTGCGAAGGGTGCTCGTGGATTCCGTCCCCGGCGTTGAGGACAGGGATGCCGGTGGCCTCCGCCAGCAAATAGGGGGCGCCGGAAAGATGATGGCGCAGGATGATGCATTCGGCCCCCAGCGCGCGCAGGGCGATGCCTGTATCGCGAAGCGACTCGCCCTTCTCGATGGACGAGGACTGGGAGCTGATCAGCGCCGTATCGGCGCCCAGGCTCTTGGCCGCCAGCTCAAACGAGGTTCGCGTGCGGGTGCTGGATTCGTAGAAGAGTAACGCAACCCGGCGCTTGGCAAGCCGCTGCGCCCGCAGCAGGGTATCTTCCGCCTGCAGCAGGTCGGCCAGCGCGAGGATCGACCCCGTGTCTTCGACCGTGAGGGATGCCGCGGAGAGCAGGGAGCGGCCGTGGTCGAGTGGACGCCGCTCAGGCTGGAGGCCGCCGAGGGTCCCGAGCAC
>JAJYZK010000389.1 GCA_021799945.1 Acidobacteriota bacterium | reverse complement strand
ACCAGATCCGGCGGCGGCGAAAGATTAGCCTCCGCGTAGGGCTGGCGGACTTCCACGCCGAGCCCGCGCAATAGATCGGACATGGGAGGGTAGGCCGCCGCATCCGATCCGGTCACCCGGTATCCGCGCGTCAGCAGCATGCCGGCCAGCGAGGCCATCGCGGACCCGCAGATGCCAATCAAATGAATATGCGCCTTCGCCTGCATGGCAATCGCTCAACCGCGGGCCGGATGCGTGGCCCGCTCCAGAAACGTTAAAACCGGCTCCCCCTCCAGGTCCAACGCCGCTCGAACCCCGAAGGCCAGAGTTGCGTTGCGCCGGGAGACATGGCCCGATCGGAGACCCATGGCGATCGGCCCGCGGAATCCCCTGAGCACGCGCCGGACGATGTCATCCAGATACTCCGGGGGCCTTCCCTCGGGGATGCAATGCAGCATCTCGCCAAACACGATGCCGGAGGTCTCCTCGAAGCACCCGGCCAGCAGCATCTGCCGCAGCAGGCGATCGAACTGGTAGGGCTTGAGCCCGACATCTTCCAGGAACAGCAGCTTGCCGGCCATCTGCGGAGCGTATGGCGTTCCCAGCGAGGCGGCCAGCACGGTGAGACAGCCGCCGTACAGCACGCCCGCGGCCCGGCCCGGTTGCAGGGCGCGCAGGCCCGACTCCGGACCCAGACTCCACGCATCGCCTTGCAAGGCGGCCAGCAGACTCTCCGTCTCCACTCCCTCCGGGGCGGAAAAATCGGCCGCGGCCATCGGCCCATGGAAGGCGATCAGTCCGGCGCGATCCAGCAGCCAGGTCTGCACGCAGGTCAGATCCGAGTAGCCGAGCAGCGGCTTGGGATTGCGGGCGATCAGCTCCAGGTCCAGCCCGCGCAGGAGATAGTTTGAACCGTAACCGCCGCGGCTACAGAAAATCGCCCGCACCTCCGCGTCGGCGAAGGCCGCGTGAAGATCCTCCAGGCGCTCGCTTTCGCTTCCCGCGAAAAATCCATGCGCCTTGCTCCGGGCATGCCTGCCGATGCTGGGGACAAACCCGAGCGCGGCCAGCCGCTCGACCCCGGCGCGCAGAGTTTCCTCCTGCGGATAGCTGCCCGGGGAGACGACTGCGACCTTCGAGCCCCGGGGCGCGGCAGGCGCGATCAGCCGTGTGACCTCAGTCCCGGCCATGGACCTAAAACGCCTCGCCGCGGCAGATCAGCTCGGCCGGGCCGGTCAGCGTCATTTCCGAGTCCGCGCCCGGCCAATGCACAGCCTGCGTCCCGCCGGGCGAGGAGACCAGCAGCGCGGGATTCGCGCCCCGCCGATGGATGGCCGCCGCCGCCGCCGCGCAGGTTCCCGTGCCCGAAGAGGCGGTGGGACCCACGCCGCGCTCGAAGATCCGGATCTCGATCTCCCCCGCGCTCCGCATGCGCACAAACTCCACGTTGGTCTGGCGGGGAAAGGCGGCGTGGCGGCAGATCTCCTCTCCCAGGCTCTGCCAGGGCGCGCCCTCCACGAAGAATCGCCGGTCCTCGACCATGACGACAAAATGCGGATTGCCGATCGAGACGGCCGCCCCGGCGATTTTCCGTCCTCCGTCCAGTTGCAAAACCATCTCCTCGATCCGCGGAATGCCCATGGCGGAGGCGATGTCGAAAGAGCGTTCTCCCCGCGACGCGATGCGGCAGACGCGGACTCCGGCGTCGGTTTCCAGAACGATTTCATCGCCCGGGCGGGCCGCCGTCTCATATCCGATCCAGGCGGCCACGCAGCGGGTGCCGTTGCCGGAGATTTCGGCGATCGAGCCATCGGCGTTGTAGAGCCGTATCGAGCCGCTGCGTTGCTTCCGCCCCTCAAGAAATTCCGCGCCGTCGGCCCCCACTCCGCGATTCCGGTCGCAAAGCCGGCGCGCCAGGGAGTCCCGCGGCTCGGCTGCGCAGAGCTCGTCGTTGAGAATCAGAAAATCGTTGCCGCAGGCATGCGCCTTGACGAATGGAATCATCCGGATCTTTCGGGCCTTGACCGTGATGCTACCATCCCGGAAACATCTCCGACTGATAGATCCGGGCGCAGGGCTGGCCGGTGGAGCAGACCACCTTCAGCAGGCGCAGCCCCCGCGGATGCCGGCGGATGGCCGCGGCCATAGCGTCGCCGTCGAGGGCGACCACGAAGGGCGCTTCCCCGGAGGGATCCGCGAGCGCGCGCCGCCAGCGATCGTAGTCGCCCTCGTCGACGAAACGGCGCAGCGGCATTCCCGTCTGCTGGATCGCTCCCACATCCCGCGAGACAGCCATCACGATCCGGGCCTTCGCCGGCAGCGCAAGCAGGGCCCGGGCCAGGGCGCTCTCAAAGGCGATGCGGGTGCGGGCGTTGGCCACCGCCTCCCGATAAATCAGCGGGCCGGCGCGCAGCAGAGCCACGCTGTTCGCCAGCAGAACCAATGCCGCCAGCATCGGCGCCCAGATTCGCAGGCCCGGCTTCCACTTGACCAGCGCCGCCAGAAGAAATGCGGGGAACATGGCGAAGGCCGGCAGCATCTCGATGCCGTATCTCGTGTTGTAAAAGGAGAACGGATGCCAGATGGGAATGAAGAGCGGCAGCGATCCGTAGGCGATCGTCCAGGCGTAGAAGGGCAGAGGCAGCCACAGCAACAGCAGCGAGCCGCCCTGGCGTCCCCGGCTGGCGCCCCAGGCGGCTATGCCTCCGGCCAGGCTCAAGGTCAGAAGGAGATCCCCGGCTCCCAGCGGAGCCGCGCTCATTTCCGCGGCCTTCAGGTAGTACAGCATCGCGTACTCGGGGTGGTGGTACTCCGGGTAATGCGGCGAGCCGGGAGGCGAGGTCTTCGCGTCGATGGCCTTGGCGGAGTACGGTCCGCGCATGAAGTCGAGCGGGTCGCCGAACTGCCGGGCGTTGTAAGCGATCCACAATACGGGCGCGGAAATCAGCATGGCGGTGAACAGCAGCCAGGCTCCCCCCACGCGCGTCCGCCAGTTCCCGGCCCTCAGGACGGGCAGGCTCACCAGGACCCAGGCCGCGGTGGCGAAGATCCATCCATCGTAGCGGGTGAAGACGGCGCAAACCAGGAGAATGCCTGCGGCAATCAAATGCCGGCTCGCCGAGCGCTGTTTTGCCGCCGCGTCCGCGCCCGCCCGCTGCGCCTGCGCCAGGTCGCGCCGATGGCCGGCGATGGCCACCAGGCTCCAGAGCAACTCGGCCAGAAACAGCGGCTCGGTCATCGCGGTGGTGGCCAGGTATCCCACGCCCGGGTGCATCCCGAAAAGGGC
>JAJYZK010000388.1:1489-3275 GCA_021799945.1 Acidobacteriota bacterium | reverse complement strand
CCACTGATTGCGCTTCAAGCGATCGCACCCCTCCCTGGAGCCGCCAGGAACCGCGGCGCCGGCCTGTACGCTGGCCAGGAACGCCTATACCCGCTTTCATTTTACAGGCAGGCGCAGGGCCAGCGCGGCGCCCGCGTCAAATCGCCGCCAGCCTGCTGATAGGATCAACAATCGTGGAGAGCGCGCGGCCGTCCTGGCGCGGGACGGCCGGTGGCGAAAGCAGCTGCGGAATGCGGCTCCCCTCGTGAATCCGCCGGAGCGACGCTTTCGCCCACCCAACTTCGAATGCCCGCAGTTGTCCCGAAACGCCATAGACCGATGCGATGAGACCGCCTACCCCATCCCAACTTGTTCGCATTGAGGCTGAGGCCCTGCATCGGCTCGCCGTCCGCCTGGAGGGCGAAATGGCCGCTCCCTTCGACCGCGCGGTGGAGCTGATTGTCGAGTGTGGCGTGCGCAGAAACCGGGTGGTGGTCACCGGCGTCGGGAAGAGCGGCATCATCGCGCAAAAGATCGCCGCGACCTTCAACTCCACCGGAAGCTCCGCGCTGTTTCTGCACCCGGTCGAGGCGCTGCACGGCGACCTGGGCGCCATGGCCCGGGGCGACGTGGTGATCGCCCTCTCGTCAAGCGGAGAAACCGAGGAGATCCTGCGGCTGCTGGGCCCCGTAAAAAGGATCGGGGACGCCCTGATCGGCCTGTGCGGGGTCATGAGCTCCCGGCTGGCGCAGGCCAGCGATGTGGCTCTGGACGCCAGCGTGCAACGGGAGGCCTGCGCCCTCGGTCTGGCGCCCACCGCTTCCACCACGGCCATGCTCGCCCTGGGGGACGCGCTGGCCATCGCCGTCTCGCTCAAGAAGAGCTTCCGCCCGCAGGACTTCGCGGACCTGCATCCGGGGGGGAGCCTGGGTAAGCGCCTGGCGCGCGTCGGCGAGCTGATGCATTCCGGAGACGCTGTGCCCAGAGTGGAGAAAACCGCCGCCCTCCCGCAGGTCATTTATGAAATGAGCCGCAGGGGGTTGGGCATGACGGTGGTGATGGATGGAGAGAGGCTCGCCGGAATGATCAGCGACGGAGACCTGCGCCGGCTGATGGAGCGCCGCGGTCCGGAGGCGTTCTCCCTGACCGCCGGGGAAGCCATGAACCCGGACCCGAAGACCATTTCCGAGGACGCCTACGCCGCCACCGCGCTCGGCATGATGGAGGAAAAGAAGATCACCTCCCTCATCGTGCTCACCGCCTCCCAGGCGCTCGCTGGGGTTCTGCATCTGCACGATCTTTGGGGGCTGGAATTGATGTAGCCAAGGGTGCGGAATTCCAGGATGCGGAATTCCAGAGTTCGGATTTCGGTTCGGATTTCCCAGCCGCCCGCCGAACGGCCCGACCGCCCGACCGATGGAGTTCCGCCGGCATTCTCCCTGCAACCCCCGGCGCCTGCCCGGGTTACCCTCCCGGCAGGGGGCCAGACCAGCATTTAGACTGGGAGAAGCGCCTCAGAAAACGATTCCGGAACCGGACGGAACGGCTTGATCGCCGGCGCACACAGCGGCGAGCGCGCGGTTGCGGACTCCGCAGCAACCTGGATGGCCTGAGCCGGCAAATTTATTTGAAAGCGCCCTGATGCATCTTTGGTCGAAGCTCTTCATCCCCACCTTGCGCGAAGCTCCGGCTGAGGCCGAGGTCGCCAGCCACAAATTCCTGCTCCGCGCCGGCTACGTTCGCCAACTCGGCGCGGGAATCTACTCCTATCTGCCTCTGGGCGCCCGCTCGATCAATAAAATCGTGG
>JAJYZK010000388.1:0-1479 GCA_021799945.1 Acidobacteriota bacterium | reverse complement strand
CGCGAAGAGATGGACCGCATCGCGCAGGAGTTTCTCCTGCCGGCTCTCAGTCCCAGCGAGCTCTGGCAGGAAAGCGGCCGCTGGACGGGCATGGGCCAGAACATGTTCCGGTTGCTGGACCGCAAAGGGGCGCAACTGGCCCTCGCCATGACCCATGAGGAAGTGGTGACCGATATCGCCCGCAATGCGCTGCGCAGCTATAAGCAATTGCCGCAGATCTGGTATCAGATCCAGACCAAGTTCCGCGACGAGCCGCGGCCGAAGTCGGGATTGCTCCGCCTGCGGCAGTTCCTCATGAAAGACAGCTATTCCTTCGACCTGGACGCCGCCGGACTTGACGAAAGCTACCGCCGGCACGATGGGGCCTACCGGGCGATCTTTACCCGCTGCGGACTGAAGTTTCTTGCCGTAGACGCGGATTCGGGCGCCATGGGCGGCTCCCAGTCGCAGGAGTTCGTCGTCTATTCCGACGCCGGCGAGGATCTTATCGCCAGTTGCGCCGTCTGCGGATACGCGGCCAACATGGAAAAGGCCGTCTCGCGTCTGCCGCCTGCGGACGATCTCCCCGCGGCCGGCCTGAGCGCGCCGGAAGCGGTGCATACCCCGGGCCAGGCGGCCATCGCAGATGTCACCCGATTTTTCAAGATCCTGCCGTCCCAGGACATCAAGACCGTCGCCTACATGATGAAGCGAGCCGATGCGCCGGGGCGCGAAAGCTGGGAGCCCGTCGCGGCCTTCCTGCGGGGCGATCACTTTGTCAACGAGACCAAGCTGCTGGCCCGGCTCGGCGGCATTGAACTGCGCCCGATGAACCCGGCGGAGCTGGAGGCCTATTTCCACGGCCCGGCGGGGTATCTGGGGCCGGTCGGGTTGAAGCCCAAAACGCAGGTGAACATGGGATCGGATCTCCCGGCATTCCGCGACGACGGAGACCTGATCGTCGTCCTGGACCTGGGCCTGAGGAACCGCCGCAATCTCGTCTGCGGGGCCAATCGGCTGGATTACCACTATCGCCACGTCTCGCCCGGCGAGGATTTCCAATGGACGCTGGCCGCCGATATTCGAAACGTCGTCGAAGGAGAAGGCTGCCCCCAATGCCCGGATCCGCTCCACTCGCCGCTCAAAGTCGGCAAGGCCATTGAAATAGGGCACATCTTTAAGCTGGGCTACCGTTACTCCCAAGCCCTGGGAGCCAGGGTTCTCGATGCGAACGGCAAGGAAGTGACGCCCATCATGGGCTCGTATGGGATCGGACTGGAACGAATCCTGACCTCGGCGATTGAGAGCAATCACGATCAAAACGGCTTCTGGCTGCCTCCCGCCATCGCCCCGTTCGACGTCGTGGTAACGCCGACGAACTTCGCCGATTCCACCATCTCCGCGGTTGCCGCGCAGGCAGCCCGGCAACTGGAGGGAGCGGGCTTCGAGGTGCTTCTGGATGACCGGGACGAACGCGCGGGAGGCAAATTTAAAGATGCC
>JAJYZK010000021.1 GCA_021799945.1 Acidobacteriota bacterium | reverse complement strand
CCAGGATCCAGCCCGAAATGGCCAGCAGCAGAAAGGCGGAGAGAACGCCGATCACTGCATTGGCCCCCGCCGCCTGGGCGAAGAGCCAAATCAACCAGATCACGGTGGCGAAGATGGGAATTGCCGTCGCCTGCTTCAAGACCTCCATCCAGGCGCCAGGCCTGGGCAGCAGCCGCATCCAGGCTGAATTGAAGGTCAGCGCCACATACGGGGCGGCCAGCCCGAGAGCCAGCGCGGTAAACACTGTAAGCCCGACCGGCATGCTTTGCGACAGCGCGAAACCGATCGCGGCGCCCATGAACGGCGCGGTGCAGGGAGTAGCCACCACCATGGCTAGCACGCCCGTGAAAAAGCTTCCGGCATATCCCTGACGCGAGGCCAGCCCGGAGCCCGCGCTGGTCCAGGTGAGGCCAATGTCGAAAAGTCCCGCCAGCGAAAGCCCCAGAAAGAAGAGCAGCATCGCAATCAGCGCCAGAAACTCCGGCGACTGGAATTGGAAGCCCCAGCCCAGACGATTCCCCGCCGCCCGCAGCACGAACAGAAGCGTGGCGACGGCCCAAAAGGAGAGAAGAATGCCCAGCGCGTACACCAAGCCATGGTTGCGGAGACGGCTCCGCTGCTCTCCGGAGGACTGAACGAGAGAGAGCCCCTTTAAGAACAGCACCGGGAAGACGCAGGGCATCAGGTTCAGGAGAACGCCGCCGGCGAATGCGAACGCGCTGATGCGCAGCAGCGCCGCCAGCCCGCCGGCGCCGGCTGGGCCCGCGGCCGGAAGCGCTCCCGGCTTCGCGCGAACCAGGTAGGCCGCGCCGTCGGAGGTCACCAAAACGCCGCTCAGCGCCGCGGGCGCGGCGCCGAGACTGCTGTCTTTCTTCAGCCCGAGATCAATCCCGCCGGCCACTGGATTTGCCTTTTGCGGGGCGGCGTTGTCGATTTGATTTTGATCCAGCGGAAAAAACTGGGCGCCAGGCAGGGAGATCCCGGTAACGGCCAAGGTAAAACCGGTGGGGGTGGCGGCGAAAACGGCCCGCGCGGAGCCGGGAAGCGGCCGCGGCAGACGCGCCTGAAAGCGCTGGAAGAGCGCCCGGCGCGCCGGGTCGGCGGGGGGCTGCGTGGTGGAAATCTGCATCGGCAGCAGGAGCTGCGCCTTGCCCGGGATGCAGACTTCGCGGCAGACCAGCCAGTTGACCTTGGCCGGCAGGGGCGCCGCCGACGGAGCCGGCAGCCCCGCATCCGCCCGCAGAGTCATGGGCAGGAGCACTTCGTTCTCGTAGCCGTAGTCCATCAGTGGCCCGAGAGGAAGCCGGCGCGGCGCGGGATATTGCATCGGCCCCACCGAAATGCCGGGAGGCAGAGACCAGTGAACGCTGGGCGGCTCGCCGGAGTCGCCGGCGTTCACCCAGTAGACATGCCAGCCGGGATCGAGCAGAAAGTGCAGGCCCACCTGAGTCGTACCCCCGGGCTGCACGGAGGGCGCCAGCGAGACCAGCTCCACAGTGAGATGTTCCGATCTCACCTGTGAGGGCGCGGGGGCTTCGGGCTTCGGCGCGGCCCCCAATGCGGGACGCGGGCCCGGGAAGAGAAACAGGAAGCAAAACAGGACAAGCAATAAGAGGTGCGGCGGGAGCGAAGCCGGCGCGGGTCGAAGGCGGGCAGGCGGCATGGCGTTCCAGCGCGGCGGACTCATCGCCGGAATCTGCACCGGGTTCCTCCGAATCATCCGGAACGTCGGAATCGATGGAAGCGATCGCATCCGCCCTCCCTGCGCTGCCCCCGCACGGCCCCTACCCAGTCATCGGCGCCCGAGCGCCGCTTCCTTCATTTTAGCCGGGACAATCCCGGCCGGAGTCCATTATGCCCCGCTTGCCTGGCCGCGATGCGATCCCTCCGGCAGCAGCGCGGCGTGGTCCTGGAAAATGCAGCGGTCCATCACCACCTGCAGGCCGGCCGCCTCGGCCTGTCGCGCCGCATCGTCATGGCGAATGCCTTCCTGCAGCCACACCACGGGAATCTTCAGGCGGATCGCCTCGCGGACAATCTCCGGAACGAATTCCGGAGCGCGGAACACATTCACGAGATCGATTTTGACCCCCGCCGCACAGGCCGCCTCCAGGCTCGGATAGGCGGTTTCGCCGAGAATCTCCTTAGCTGCGGGGTTGATGGGAATGATCCGGTATCCCTGCTGCTGCAGGTAGCGGGCAATGGGCAGGCTGGCGCGGCCGGGCTTGTCGGAGAGCCCGACCACGGCGATGACTTTGCTCTGTTCGAGAATTCTGCGGAGGAGTGCGGGTTCATTCACGGGCACGGAATCATTCCTGGCTGCAACGTTCGCTTTGTATGGATCGTAAATCGCCGAGAGGTAAAAATTTACTCTATATCCTCGGAGGGCTCGACGGCCGCCGCGCCGCCGCGCCGCCGGGCCAGCAGGTAACCCCGGATAAAGGGGTCGATGTCGCCGTCCAGCACGCGGTCCACATCTCCGACTTCCACCCTTGTGCGCAGATCCTTCGCCATGCGATAGGGCTGCAGCACGTAGGAGCGGATCTGGGAGCCGAAATTGATGTCCAGTTTGGAGTCTTCCAGTTTTTTCGAGACCTGCCTTTTCTTCTCCAGCTCATATTCGTAGAGCCGCGAGCGAAGCATCTTCATGGCCTTGTCGCGATTTTTGTGCTGGGAGCGCTCATTCTGGCATTGCACAACAATGTTGGTCGGCAGATGCGTGATCCGCACGGCGGAGTCCGTCGTATTCACGTGCTGGCCTCCCTTCCCTCCGGAGCGGTAGGTATCCACGCGGATTTCATCCGGCTTGATCTCGATCTGAATGGAGTCGTCGATCTCCGGAGAGACGAAGACGCTGGCAAAGGAGGTATGCCGGCGCTTGGCCTGATCGAAAGGAGAGATGCGGACCAGGCGATGGACGCCGGTCTCGCCGGAAAGCTGGCCGAAGGCGTAGTCTCCGGCTACGGTAAAGGTGGCGGACTTGATGCCCGCCTCTTCGCCATCCTGGTAGTCGTTCATCTCGGTGGAGAAGCCATGGCGCTCGGCCCAGCGCAGATACATGCGCATCAGCATTTCGGCCCAATCCTGGCTTTCCGTGCCGCCGGCGCCCGGGTGCACGGTGACAATGGCGTTCAAGGCGTCGGCCTCGCCGGAGAGCATCGTGCGGGATTCCAGACCCGCGGCATATTCCCCAAGAGCTTGGATTTCCCGCTGCAGCTCGGCCTCTACGGCTTCCCCCTCCCGGGCCAGCTCCCAATAGGCGTCGATATCTCCGCTTCTCCGCACCAGCTCCTCTTCCATGGCGAGCTGCCCCTCCAGGCGCTTGCGCTCCCGCAGGAGGGTCTGCGACTGCGCCGCGTTGGACCAGACGGAGGGGTCGGAGAGCTTCGATTCGAGGTTCGCCAGATCGCCGCGGAGTTTGGCCGGGTCAAAGATACTCCAGCAGCTCGCGGACTTTCTCGCGAACTGGTGCGTAGGCGAATTCGAGTTCATTCAGCATGGGAGAGCCTGGAGCCTTCCATTTTGCGCGCCGGGGAGGCGCGGCGCCGCAGCCCGGCGCGCAACATGCCGGCGGCCAGGGCCAAGGAGATTATCCCACACAGCTCGGCGAAGAGGTCGCCGTGCCGGGTGTAAAACGTGAGATCGCTGCGGTACCCATACCCGGCGGCCAGGGAGGTGAGCGCGTGGCGCTGCACGGTAGCCGTCATGCGGCCAAAGGGATCGATGACCGTGGTCACCCCCGTATTGGTGTCGCGCAGCAGCCAGCGTCGATTCTCCACGGCGCGCATCCGTGACATATTCAGGGTCTGCCAGGGGGCGCAGGTGTCCCCGTACCAGCCGTCGTCAGAGATGTTCACCAGGACTTGCGCTCCCCGCAAGGCGAAGATCCGGATTTCGTCGCCGAAGATTTCCTCATAGCAGATGAAGACTCCGAAGCGGTGGCCGCCCGAGGAAAACACCATGCGCCGCCAGCCGTGAGTCATGTCTCCCGCCTCCTGGGTCAGGTTTTTGGCGAAGGAGAAAAACTGCTTGTAGGGGATGTATTCTCCCCAGGGCACCAGGTGCACTTTGTCATAACGGCCGAGCAGCGCCCCATCCGGCGCCAGGAAAAGAGCGGAGTTGTAGCGGTCCAGCCTGTTCCCGTGGCGATCCGCGCCAACGGCGCCGGCCACCACCGGGGCCGTTTCGCTGCGTGCGACGCTGCGCAAGGCATTGAGGAATCGCGGGTCCTTGTCGAAGAAGGGGGCCGGAGTCTCGGGCCAAGCGATCAATCCCGGGGTCTGCGGGACCGCGGGGCAGTTTGGCATGACCGGATAGGCGTCCACGCCGGGCAGACCCCGCAGATACGGACCGCAGGTGTGCCTGCTGAGGCGCACGAATTCGGCCACCCGATCCTGGTATTCGGATTCGCTCCAGGCGTTTGCCTGGTCGACATTGACATTCTGCTGCAGAAGCACGGCCACGGCCTGCGTCGGAGCGGGAGCCGGATTGATGCGGTATCCGTTCTGCAGAAGCAGGGTCAGGAAGAGACCCGCCGCCAGCAGACGCAGGCGCCGCCCCGGCTCGCGCGCGATGAGCCCGGCGGCGACCAGAGAGTTGCCCGCCATCAACACAAACGAAAGCCCATAGACGCCGGTTACCGGGGCCAGGCGGATCAGCAGCAGGTTGTCGATCTGCGAGTATCCCAGCAGATCCCAGGGAACTTTGGTGATGCGGGAAGAGGCCAGCTCGACGGCCACCCAGAAAAATGGCGCGGCGACCAGCGCCGGGTAGGGCGAGCGGAATATCTTTCCGGCGGCGCCTACGGCCAAGCCGAAGGCGGCGAAATAGAGGCCTAAAATCAGGCTGTACAGGGCCAGGATGCCCACCGAAACCAGGGGCGGGAGGCCACCGTAATACAGCATGGTCTGGTAAATCCAGTAGCAGTCGACGGCGTACCAGAGCACGCCCATGATGTAGGCCGCAACGACTCCGCGGAGAATGGCGCGGGGTCCGGCCGGATTTCCGGGCGCCAGCAGCGCAAACAGCAGGGGCGCAAACGCCACCCAGGCGAAGAACGTGCGCCAGTATGGGGCCGGACCGGCGATGGCGAAGGGGAGGGCAAGCAGTCCGGCCGAAAAAATGCCAAGCAGCCAAGGTTGCCGAATCAGTTTGCCCATCGCCGCGAGTCTACCAT
Organism: Acidobacteriota bacterium; assembly: GCA_021799945.1. Classification (GTDB taxonomy): domain Bacteria; phylum Acidobacteriota; class Terriglobia; order Terriglobales; family Acidobacteriaceae; genus PALSA-350. The sequence continues at coordinate 10,440 of JAJYZK010000021.1, read as the reverse complement.
TTCGATCGCCCCCATCTCCCGCTCTTATCTCCTTGTATTCGGAGCGAGGGTAGGCTATACAATCAAGTCGCGATGATTCTGGCCATCCTGCTGATGCGGCTCTTCGAAGTCGTTTTTTTCGTCGGCATTGCCGGCTCGGCCGTGGTTGTCGCGCTCAGTTTTATCGAAGATCTTCACGAACTCTTCGGCGATTAGCAGCGTCGGCGAGCGACTCGCTGGGGGTCTTCGGTAGTGCTTTGAGAGGAAAGAACGAGGGCGTCGCCGCGACCGGCGCGGTCTGCGCCTCCAGGGGTTGCGGCGGGGACGCGGAAGAGCCTCTGTCCGGCTTCCCTCACGGTTTCCTTTTTCCCGCGGCCGGCTCAATCGCGGACAGATTTCAGCCAATACCCGATGCCTTTCGAACGTACGACCGATCGCACCACCCATGCACCCTCGCCCCGCGTAAGGCTAGTCGTCGCCTCCTCGGTGATGCTCACCTTTATCTCCTTCTGGCGCGCCGCGGCGGTGGTGCTGAACGATCTTGGCTCCTCCGCCTTTTACGCAGGGGGCATCGCCGAGGAGGCGATCGGCAAATCCGCTCCCTGGTTCATCCTCGGCGTGATGCTCTTTTCCTTTGCGGTGCGCGCGGTTTACGTGGAGAGCTGCTCCATGTTCACCCGCGGCGGCGTGTACCGCGTGGTGAAGGAGGCGCTGGGCGGAACCTACGCCAAGCTCAGCGTCTCCGCGCTGATGTTCGATTACATCCTCACCGGCCCCATCTCGGGGGTCTCCGCCGGCCAGTATATTACCGGCCTGATGAACGAGTTCATGACCATAGCGGCGGCCCACCGCTGGCTGCCCGACGCCGTTCTGGGCCCCCATGGTCTTCCACCGCAGTTTTCCATGGACTTCACCTCGGCCGCCTTCGCCGTCTTCGTCACCCTCTATTACTGGTGGCAGAACATCAAGGGCATTGAGGAGTCGAGCGATAAAGCGCTTGAAGTGATGAAGATTACCACCGTCATGGTGGTCATCCTGCTGGGCTGGGGCATCTTCTCCGCCATCCACGTAGGGGCGGTGCTTCCTCCTTTGCCTCGGCCGTCGAATCTCCATTTCAGCCGCGATGCCCTGGGCTTTCTGCGCCACACCACCTTGGCCAGCAAACTTGGATTGTTCGGCATCATCATGGCCTTCGGCCATTCCATCCTGGCCATGAGCGGCGAGGAAACGCTGGCCCAGGTGAACCGGGAGATCGAGCATCCCAAACTCAAAAACCTGAAGCGGGCCGCGATCGTCATCGCCATCTACAGTTTTCTCTTCACCGGCTTGGCATCCTTGCTGGCCGTCATGCTGATCCCCGACTCGGTCCGCGTGCCGGTCTACCGCGATAATCTGATCGCCGGTCTGGCCATGTACATGGTGGGACCGCAGGTGCTCCGAGTCGTCTTCCGGGTTTTCGTGGTGATTGTCGGCTTCCTGATCCTTTCCGGAGCGGTGAACACCTCCATCATCGGATCGACCGGCGTGCTCATGCGGGTGGCGGAAGACGGGGTTCTCACCGACTGGTTTCGCAAGCCGCATCGTCGCTTCGGCACCAGCTACCGGGTCGTGAACATGGTCGCCCTGCTCCAGCTTTTCACCATCGTAGTCAGCCGGGGCAATGTGATCACTCTAGGCGAGGCCTACGCTTTCGGCGTCATCTGGAGCTTTACCTTCAATAGCTTGGCCATGCTGGTGCTGCGCTGGAAATATCAAGGAGAGCGAGGCTGGAAGGTGCCGCCCAACCTGCGGATCGGCAACCGAGAGATCCCGGTGGGGCTGCTTTCCGTCTTTAGCGTCCTATTGACCACCGCAGTGGTCAATCTCTTCACCAAGTCCGTGGCGACGGTGAGCGGCCTGGTCTTCGCCGGCAGCTTTTTCCTGATCTTTACCCTCTCGGAGCGGCAGAACCGGAGCCGCCACGCCGTCGCAGAATTGCAAATGAAGGAGCACTTCCAGCTTGAACATCAGGACACCGTAGGGCTGGAGGCTTTGCAGATCAACCCGGGCGGCGTGGTGGTGGCCATGCGGGACGCCAACAACCCCTTCGCGCTCAAATGGACCCTGGCCCGGACCAATACCGACGATCAGGATATCGTGGTGCTCACCGCGCGCATGATGGGAGTGGGGGGGCCGGAATACGTCGCCGCCTCCGACCAGCTCTTCAGCGAATACGAGCAGATGGTTTTCACCAAGGCGGTGTCCGTCGCCGAGAGCTTTGGCAAGCATATCTCCCTGCTGGTGGTCCCGGCCGGCGATATCTTCGCCGCCCTCATGCAAACCGCCAATTCCCTGCAAGCCTCCGCCGTGGTCTCCGGTCTTTCCACCAAGATGTCGGCCCAGGATCAGGCCTACCACATGGGTCAGGCCTGGGAGGCGCTTCCGGAGCCGAAGCGGCAAGTGATTTTTTATGTGGTCTCTCCCGGCGGCGAGACGCGGTCCTTCCACATCGGGCCACACGCCACTCTGCTGCAACCCGACGACGTGGACCTGGTGCACCGCCTGTGGCTCAACTTCAAGCGAGAGCCGGATATGGAGAACTTGCACCACGTAGATATCGTCACCCACGCGCTCACCCGGCTCGCCGCCGATTACGCGCGGGACAAGGAAGCAACCTTGCAGGGATTGCGCCGGAGCCCGAACGCGGACGACCGAAGCAAAGGCGCCCCCCCCCCTTCATCCGGGCGCCTCGGCCGGGATGACCGCAGCTACGCCGTACGCGCTCCCCGCACCCAGGACGACGATCCGTAACGATCCCAAACGGCGTATGGTCCACAGGGAAATGCCAAGTCAGCGATCCGCCCTGCTTTGGCCGGCTCGCCGGCTCAGCGGTCTCCGCCGCAGTGCGGAGGTAGATTGTCCGGTCGCCGGCTCGGGCCGGCTCCAGGCGCTCGATCTGCGTCCTGGTAAGAACCTCACCGGGGCTTCGTCAACTCCCCCGACTCCGGTTCACGCAGTTTAGGCTGCCCGCACCCGGTGCGCGATGCACAACGGCGCCGCCGTTTTGGATAGACCGTTTCAATCGCCTGCGGAAAGCCTTCAGCCCATCGACGCAAGCGAGGAAGATGTCTTTCAAGCCCCGGCAAGCCCCGGTTCTGCATCTCCATGAAGACGTGCAGCCGGAACTTCGCGCCATCATGGGCCGATATCCAGAGGCCATGCGCCTCTTGGATTCCGGCTTGCTTCCACCAACTCGTTTCTGGGATACGTTTTTCGCCGCACGCTCACACTCACCTTATGGACGCCGGCTCGCCAGCAAACTCCATTTTCCGGGAGCGGATTGCTCCGTGTTTGCGAGGCGATCCATGGAAGACCCGCGCTGCCGATCCTCATGGATCCACAATGGATCCGCAGCGGCCGCTCCAACCATAGATTGAAAAACAAATCCATCCGCGGGTGCAAGACAGATGGAGATCAACACAATAGTGTGAAGCTGCGAAATCCTGCTGTATTTTCCGGAAGCCAAGAATGACGCGATTCAAGCTAGCACTCTTGTGCCTGCTCCTTGCCGTGGCGGCGCAGGCCCAGTCGAACTTTGCCAATTTGCACGGAATCGTGCGTGATCCGCAGCAGAATCCAATCTCAAATGCAACCGTTGTTTTCACTGCTACGGAAACCGGCGTGACCCGAAACGTGGTTACAAATACGGAAGGGCTATACGAAGCCCCAGCGGTGCAGGCCGGCACATACACGATCTCAGTGGCCGTACCCGGCTTTACTGCACTCAGCCGGACACTGACCCTGGAAGTGGGCCAGAATCTCGATCTCGACTTCCATCTTCAACTCGGCTCCGTCGCGCAGTCTATCTCCGTTCAGGGCGGATCGGTGGTGATGGATTCCACGAAGACCGGCGTCGGCGAAGTTGTCGAACCGAAGAGCATCCAGGATCTTCCGATGAATGGGCGCATGATCCTGGACCTGGTCACCACCGTGCCGGGCGCGCATATGGGCGCGGGCGCTCAAACCGGCGTGGGCAACGCGCGCTACTGGCGTCCCGAACAGGATTCCGCTTTCAGCATCGGGGGCGCCAGGCCAAACGCCAACTATTACCTCTTAGATGGAGCGGTAAATACGGACCCAACGTTCTGGACTCAGAACATCAGCGTTTCTCTCGACGCCATTCAGGAATTCAGGGTGGATGTATCCTCCTACACCGCGGGAGAATCGGGGGGCGGGGGCGGCCAGATCAATATCGTCACTCGTTCCGGGACAAAACAATTCCATGGCACGCTCTATGACTATGTGCGGAACGGAGTGCTGGACGCCAATACGTTCGAGCAGATGAACAGTAATAATTATCTCGTGCAGAACCAATTTGGCGGTTCGCTCGGCGGTCCAACCTTCCGCCTCGCCAAGCGGACTTTTTTCTTCATCAATTACGAAGGATATCGGCACGTCCAGACCGACACCATGATCGATACCGTGCCGACACTGGCGGAAATTCATGGGGATTTCAGTCAAAGCAACGTGAAAATCTATGATCCAACCACCGCTACGTCCGTTGGCGGCTCGGTAGTGCGACAGCAGTTCCCTGGAAATATCATTCCCGCCAACAGGCTCAACTCGGTGCCCGTGGTGTTCATGACGCAATACCTTCCCAGGCCCAACATGGGCACACCGGGAATCGACTCCAACAATTACATGGACGTGCGCAATGAAACGCAGTTCTGGAACCAGGGCACATTCCGTGTGGATCATAATTTTTCTGGCGGGGACCTTCTCTTTGGGCGCTATTCCGGATCGAGCGAAACAGGATTTTCGCCCATTAACCTGCCGGGCTTCGGCGTCTCGAATAACAATCTGTCGCAGCAGGCGGTGGGATCCTGGACCCATACGTTCACGCCCTCTATCTCGAATACCGCCTCCATCGCGGGCTCACGTCTATCCATGTTCTCCCAATCTCAAAATGACAACGTGAACAATATCGTCGGCCAGCTTGGCATCCAGGGAGTCGGCTTTGGCGGTCCCGGAGCGTGGGGCGCGCCATGGTTTACCGTGCAGGGCTACTCCGGCTTCGGAGACTCGTTCGCCAATACTCCCGGTCACGAGTGGGACACGACCTATGAGGGCCGGGACACGGTGGCCTGGCAGCGCGGCCGTCACGATTTCCAGTTCGGAGGCAGCTATCGGCGCTATTTGTGGCCGATGCAGGGGTTCTTCCAGAACCGCGGCTTCTATCAGTTCACCGCGGGATACACCTCGCGCACCGCGTCGAACGATGGCACCGGCTCCGCATTGGCCAGTTTTCTACTGGGGCTTCCCGTGGTTCGGCAGCGGCAGGCCGGCATTCCCGCCATGGATCTGCGCAGTTGGTTTGCGGATTCCTACGCCGAAGACCAATGGCGCATTGGCGCGAACACCACGCTGAACTACGGTTTGCGCTACGAATATACCAGTCCGCTGTGGGACGCGCACTATACCAACAGCAACCTCGATATTTCTTCGGGCCGCCCTGTTGCATTTATAGGCGGGCAGGAACAATACCCAAACAGCCTGACCTATGCCAACGATCTGGACTTTGCTCCCCGTTTCGGCATCGCCCAGGATATTCCCCGGCTGGGAATGATCGTGCGCGGCGCATACGGCATCTTCGATACGCCGGTCGATTACACGACGTGGTGCGACGTGCGGCATAACGTGCCGCTGGTGTTCCCAGAGACGAACCAGGGCGGCAACTATACTCCGAACCCGGCCATTGCCGGGTTCAATTTTGCTCCGGCGGTGCTGGGAAAGACGGTCGTCAGTTTCGCTTCATTCAGTCTTCATCCATCTCCGCAGTATGTCGAGCAATGGAATGCCACCATTGAGAAATCGCTGGGCGCCACGACGAGCGTTGAAATCGGATATATGGGGGCCGACGGCTTGCATCTCATGCGGGCGGTGTTGATCAACAACGCATTGCCTGGGCCCGGCGCCGTCGAGCCGCGCCGCCCCTTCCAGCACATCAGTTTCGCCCCGGGAACGACGATCCCCTCCAGCATTGAAGGCACTCCCATCGCCATCGAGAGCCTCACCTTCCCCGTAAGCGCCATCTATCGATTGGAGAACACCGCCAGGAGTTGGTATGCCGCCGGCTATATCAACCTTCGTCATCTCTACAGCAATGGTTTCGGCCTGCTGGCGAACTATACCTACTCCAAGAACCTGGACACTGCTCCGGACTTCCGTTCTCCGAACCATGAGGCCGTCATCCCTCAGAACAACAATGACCTCGCGGCCGAAAAAGGACCGGCGGGCGAAGACATGCGGCAGCACTTTGCGTTAAGCGCTGTCTATACCCCCCAGCCGTACATGCGCTCCGGCTGGACCCGCATCGTGACCGAGGACTGGATGTTCTCCACCCTCTGGAAGATGATGACTGGAAACCCATTTACGATCTCGGTTTTTGGCGACACGGCGAATGCCGGCACGATCCTGGGCCAGAATCCAATCCGCGCCAATGCAACAGGACAGCCGGTCTTTGGGCCTGGAACACGGACCGCCCTTCACTGGATCAATACGGGGGCTTTTGCATCCCCCGCGCCCTACACGTTTGGGGATGTAGGACGCAACTCCGTCTATGGGCCAGGCATGCAGACGGTGGATCTCTCCGCGCAACGGGCCCTCCCCATTCATCGGCAGATGGATTTTATGCTGCGCGGCGATTTCTTCAACTCCTTCAACCACACCAATCTAGGCTCGCCCAATCGCTATGTGAACACACCGCAATTTGGATCGATCACGATGGCAATGACGCCGGGCCGGGAAATCCAGTTGAGTGCGCGTTTCCAGTTCTAGACTTTTATTCACTTTGCGACGGCGGTCCTGATCGACAGTCGCACACTGCAATCGACGCCGGAGCGGGGTGCGCGAGGCGGCTACGCCTGGCACCAAGCAACGCAGTGGATCGAAGGCGCATGCGGCCGTTGCTACTCTGGGGCATTTGCTGACTCTGCATGGGACAGCGGCCGACGAACAGGAGCGCGCACCGGTCGAGACGCTGGCTCAGACGGTCCAGCAAATCACCGGCGAACACGCTTCGAGTGGAAAAGACGATGCCCGCACACATTCAAGGCAGCAAGTCGATGACCGCGAGGATGGAGCAGGTTTCCGGATCGTACGCGAGGACGTACCCGTCGAAGTAGCTCAGCCGGCGCCCGCCGGGCGGTGAAGGAAGACGCCGCCGCAGACTTGGAGCGAGCGGAGTCAGATATCGCAGGTCGCTACGGGGAATCGATCCGCCCGCAAACAGATGGGGGCGTCCAGCCGGATATACATATCGGAGCCTGCGCCTGTAATACCGGAGCAGAAGGGCGCGATCGCTGGATTCGAACCGATACTCGGGCGGAGCTTTTCCGGATTGTACCGGCGGACCCTTGGAGGGATTCAGTTTCACCTGCCCGGGCGGAGGCGGCGGCTGCGGCCGGGCCACCGGTCTTCCGTGTTGCAGATCCGGATTCGGAATTGCCGGCTGCCGCCGCATGCCCGGGGAGGAAGCTGAGCCGGGCTGCTGCGGGCTGTTCTGGTCCTGTCTCGGCCCGGCCACGGCGACGGCGCTCGCCAGCGCGGCCCCGATGGCGAAGCCGGCCCATCGGAGCTTTGCCCGCGTCGTGGCCCGCGCTTGGGCCGGCCGCCACTGCATCGAGTCCGCGTTCAACCTCATCCATCCTCCCGCCGCCGGCCCGACTGCCCCGACTGCAAGGAATGGCTCATCTTAAACCCGGAGCGCTGGCCGCGGAGGTAAGGAACTCCTTCCCGGAATTCCTTCTTCCTTGCCTCCGGTCAGCGATTGCGGAGATATCCTTGCTGCGCCATCTGCCTGCCCATGGGACGGTATTCGGCGGCGCTTTCCGGCTGCCAGGTTCCCAGCCCATCCACATAGCGGTTGTACATGCAGAAGGCGGCGGCGATCAGAACCGTGTCGTGAATCTCCAGGTCGGTTGCTCCCTGCGCCCGGGCCGCATCGATATCCTGCCGGGTCACGCGCTTGCCGTCCTGCTGCACCTTCCCGGCGATCGCCAGCAGCGCCTTGAGCTTCGCCGAGACCGGGGCGGCGCGGAAGTCCGACTTGACCGCGTCGACCAGGGCATAGTCCGCGTCGCCTCCTCCCAGATGCTCTGCCGCGGCCGCGCTATGCGAGAGCTGACAGAACCGGCATTCGTTGCGTGAGGATACAAATGCCGCGATCAGCTCCCGCGCCGAGGAAGGAAACGGCTCTTCCCCGCGCAGCAGCGCTTGCGCCAGCTCCCGCAGCGGCTTGGTGGTTTCCGGACGAAACTGCATGGGTCCCAGGATTCCCGGGAGGCCCTCTTCCAGTGCGATGTGCGGCATAGGATTTCCCTTCTCGTTAAAAAATCCAGCGCAGCGAGGCCTGCAACCGCCGGCCATCCCCGGCAAAATTGGGAGAGCCGAAGTCGGGGTTCGCCGGGCTGGTGATGTGGTCGCCAAACTGGCGCGGAATCGGCCCCAGAAAGTCGGCCGCGCCGTAAACCTGATCGATGCTCAGCACGTTTTCATGATTCCACAGGTTGAAGGCTTCCAGGCTGGCGTCCAGGCCAAAGCGCTCGCTCACCTGAAAGATCCTTTGCAGCCGCGCGTCGCTGTCATAGTACGAGGCGCCGCGGTAAGAGTTGCGGCCGACCGTGCCGGTGCGGTCGGAAAACGGAAATCCATCCCCCAGCACGTTGAAGCCCGCAAGAATGGAGAAATACCGCGGACTCTGTAGAGTGTTCAGCGTGGAGAACCTGAGGTTGCGCAGAGCCAGGGGCCAGTCCGCGGGCGTTTCCGCCAGCATCGTGAGGACTGCGCGATGACGGATGTCGTTGTCTCCCACCGAGCGATCGAGACTGGGATCGAGATAGTCCTGGGGCGTGTCCGTAAGCTGCACATCGGTCGCGATGTCGATGGACTTCGAGTAGGTATAGTTGGCCAGAACGCTGTAGTGGCTGGCAAAGGTCTTGCTGACGCTCAGAATTCCGGCGTTGTAAATGGAGAAGCCCGAGGGGGTAGCCAGCAGCGCGAATCCGAAACCGGGATCGGCGGGAATGAAGGCCTGGCGCCCGTCGGGAAGATTGCCATGCGGCAGGCCATTCACGCTGTAGTAGACCGGAAGATCGATGCCATGGATGTACTGATATCCGGCGGTGGCCATCCAGCCCTTTCCAAGCTGGCTTTCTACCTGCAGGCTCGCCTGTTCGGCATACATGTTGGGAAACTTGCGCTGGATGAAACCCAGCGGGAACTGCTGCAGTTCGCCCGGAGCCGGATAGGCGCCGGTGGCGGCAAAGCTGCGGAATGCCTGCCCGGCGGCAAACGGACCGGATACGCCCACAATCCCCGAGGGCCCGAAGCCGGTAACGCCCCGGGCAACGTTGAAATCCGGCACATAGGGGTTGCTCATCGCGGTAAACGGAGAGGCGCCCTGCCAGCCCACCATCAAATCGCTGTAGTCCCAGGGACCGGTGAACAGGCCGAACCCGGCGCGAACCACCTGTTTGCCTCCGTTCAGGGCGTAGGCCATGCCGAAGCGCGACTGGATGTTTCCGAAGTTCGATGGGTTCATCGGGCCATCGACGCGGACCGCCGACGCCGAGGGGAATAGGTCGAGGTCGTAGCGCAATCCAAACGTCAGGGAAAGATTGGGCTGCGCCCTCCATGCATCCTGCGCGTAGAAGTTCAGCAACTGATGATGGAAGTTGAGCGAGGTGGCGTTGAGAAAACTGGAGGCGGCCGGACCGGCGTAGAGAGAACCGGCGAAGGGCAGGCTCCGCGCGGGAATCTGACGGCCGAAGTAGGAGCGCGGCTCAAGAAAGAGGAATTGGACCGGGGTTCCGGGCCCAAAGGGAGGGCCCGCAAACTGGCCGGCGCCGAAGAAGCTCTGCGGCGTGAAAATGGCCGCCCCGGGACTGAAAAAGGTCGTATCCGCCGCGATCCCGACCTGCTCGATTCCGCCTCCGAGTTTGAAGCTGTGCTGCCGATACACGTGCGTCACGTTCTCCTGAACCTCGATGCTCGGTTCTTCGTAGTACGAGACGCTACCGGTAAATCCCCCGCTGACGACGGTATCCGAAACATCGAGCGTCGGCTCGAACCCTTCCCCTTGCGGCTTCATATAAAACACGCGCCTGCCGTAGTCGGCGATCGTCTCCGCCGTCCAAGCGGGACCGAACAGATGCAGATAATCGCCGTAGACGGTCTGATCCTGGACCGGATTGTCGCGATAGGTGGAGGGCAGACCCTGACCGGGAGGCGCGGAAGGAACGTTGATTTTGCGATCGTCGGTGTAAAGATACTCTGCATTCAGGATGTTCCGCTCGTTGAAGACGTGGGTGATTTTGCCGAAGCCCTTGTCGTAGTTGTCGATCTCCAGAATCGAATTCAGAACCTCCGGCTGCAGGCCGAATTCCTCCTTCACCTGGTTGATGCTGGGCGTTCCCGGCCCCA